>DASSDE010001048.1:0-2413 GCA_035697365.1 Kribbella sp.
GCCGCTCGGCAACCGCGAGGCTTGCGCGCGGATCTCCGCCAGCCGTACCTCGGTCATGTACTCGACCGCGGCCGCGAACAGGTCCGCCCTGGTCGGGAAGTGGTGCTGCGCCGCGCCCCGCGACACCCCGGCGCGCGTCGCCACCACGCTCACCGTCGTGGCGGCGTACCCGACCTCGGCGAGCGACTCGAGCGCGGCCTCCAGCAACCGCTGCCGGGTCGCCCGCGAACGGTCCTGCTGGGGTGCCTTCAGAGCCTCACTCACAGGCATCACTCACGGGCCGCCTCCCGGGCTCGCAGCTCGCGCCGCAGGATCTTCCCGGACGCCGCCTTCGGCACCGCGTCGATGAACTCCACCTGCCGGATCTTCTTGTACGGCGCGACGCGCGCGGCGACATACTCCATCACGTCGTCCGCGGTCAGCTCGACTCCGGGCATCGGTACCACGAACGCCTTGGGCACTTCGTTGCCGTCCGCGGTGACTCCGATCACCGCGGCGTCCGCGATCCGGTCGTCGCCGAGCAGTACAGCCTCCAGCTCCGCGGGCGGCACCTGGTAGCCGTGGTACTTGATCAGCTCCTTCACCCGATCAACGACGTACAGGTAGCCGCGGTCGTCCACGCGGCCGATGTCGCCGGTGTGCAGCCAGCCGTCCGCGTCGATCGTGGCGTCGGTCTCGGCGGGCCGGCCGAGGTAGCCCTTCATCACCTGCGGCCCGCGGATCCAGATCTCGCCCTCGTCCGCATCGTTGCCATCGGCACCGACCAGACGCTGCTCGGTCGACGGGAACAGCTTCCCGACCGCGCCCGCCGGCGGCGCCGGGTCGTCCTGCGGTACGGCGTGCGTACCCGGCGAAAGCTCCGTCATCCCGTACGCCTGCAGGACGGCGTGCAGCCCGAGCCGCTTCGCGCACGCCTCGGCGAGGTCGCCGTCGAGTGGTGCCGCCGCGGACGTCACGTACTTCAGCGCAGACAGATCCACTCCGTCGACGGCCGGGTGCTTCGCCAGCGCCAGGACGACCGGCGGCGCCACGAACGCCCGCGTGATCCGCTGCTCGTCCAGCGTGGTCAGGAACTGTTGCAGCTCGAACTTCGGCAGCACGACGACCGTCGCGCCGAGCCGCAGCGGTAGGTTCATCAACACCGACAGCCCGTAGATGTGGAAGAACGGCAGGATCGCGATGATCCGCTCGTCCTGCTCGAGCGTGATCATCACCTCGGCCTGCGAGATGTTCGTCGCGATGTTGCGGTGCGTCAGCATCACGCCCTTGGCCGCCCCGGTGGTGCCGCTCGAGTACGGCAGTACGGCGACGTCCTCGGCCGGATCGATCGTGACGACAGGTTCCGGAGCCGTGGACGCGAACAACTCCTGCACCGAGCCGTATCCCTCGGCCTGGTCGCAGACCAGGATCTGCTCGACGCCTGTGCCCTCGACCGCCACCGTCGCGACCGGCAGGAACAGCGAAATTGTCACCAGCAACTTCGCCTTCGAGTCGATCAACTGTTTGTGCAGCTCGTCCGCGGTGTAGAGCGCATTCACCGTCGTCACGGTCGCGCCGGCGCGGGTGGCGCCGTAGAACACCACCGGGTACAGGATCGTGTTCGGGCTGTACAGCGCGATCACGTCGCCGTGCCGGATGCCGAGCTCGGCCAGGCCGGCCGCGACCCGGCGGGTCAGGTGGTCGAGCTGCGCGTAGCTGAGCTCCTGGCCGGTGACACCGTCGACCATCGCGGGCCGGTCGCCGAACTCCTGGGCTCTGCCGAGCACGGCGTCGTGGATCGGTACGTCGAGCACCTCGACGGGCGGGAACTCACTGGTGATGATCATTGCCCCACTCCTTAGTACGACTTCGGCAACCCGAGACTGTGCTGTGCGACGAAGTTCAGAATCATCTCCCGGCTCACCGGTGCGATCCGGGTCGCGCGGGCCGCCGCGACGAGCGATGCGACGCCGTACTCGACAGTCATACCGTTCCCACCGAGCGATTGCACGGCCTGATCGGTGGCACGTACGGCGACCTCGCCGGCCGCGTACTTCGCCATGTTCGCGGCCTCACCGGCGGCCAGGTCCTCGCCCGCGTCGTACAGGGCGGCGGCCTTCTGCATCATCAGCCGGGCCAGCTCGAGCTCGATCTTGATCTGCGCGAGCGGGTGCGCAAGGCCTTGGTGTGCGCCGATCGGCTGCTTCCAGACCTGGCGTTCCTTGACGTACGCGGTCGCCTTGCCGAGCGCGTGCCGCGCGATGCCGATCGCGAACGCGGACGCCATGATCCGCTCCGGGTTCAGGCCGGCGAACAGCTGCATGAGCGCCGCGTCCTCGGAGCCGACGAGCGCCTCGCGCGGCAACCGTACGTCGTCGAGGAACAGCGCGTACTGCTTGTCCGGGCTGATCAGGTCCATCTCGATCTGCCGGAA
>DASSDE010001049.1:0-4309 GCA_035697365.1 Kribbella sp.
TCAGGCGCGACCGCCCGAACACCGCATGCGTTGCCTGCTCGGCGGCGTTCGCGAACCGTCCGATCAGCTGACTGGTGAGGTCCTTCAGCCCGCCGAGCGCCCGCCGGCTGTCGTCGAACGTGGCCGCGGGCCAGTAGTTCAGCGCCTGCAGCCGGTCCCAGCCCTCGTCCAGCTCGGCATCTGTTGCTTCCGGCAAGTACATCTGCCGGACCGTCTCCCAGTACGGCTCGCGCACGGTGTCGACCGCGGCGAGGTCGATGTGGTGGGCAACGATCCCGTCCTCGATGTCGTGCACCGAGTACGCGACGTCGTCGGCGAAGTCCATCACCTGCGCCTCGAGGCAGCGCCGCTCCCCCACCCCCGGCCGCAACCAGGTGAAGACCGCGAGGTCGTCGTCGTACACCCCGAACTTCCGCTCGCCGGGCCGCCGTGCCCACGGGTATTTCGTCGCGGCGTCGAGGGTCGCGCGGCTGAGATTCAGCCCCACGCTGCGCCCGTCGGCACCGAACGTCTTGGACTCCAGCCGGGTGAGCAGGCGCAGCGTCTGCGCGTTCCCCTCGAAGCCGCCGATGTCCGCCGCGACCTGGTCCAGCGCGCGCTCGCCGTTGTGGCCGAACGGTGGATGTCCCAGATCGTGCGACAGACAGGCCGCGTCCACGATGTCCGGATCACAGCCGAGCGTCGCCGCCAACTCACGCCCGATCTGCGCGACCTCGAGGCTGTGCGTCAAGCGGTTCCGCACAAAGTCGTCGCTGCCGGCCGTCACCACCTGCGTCTTGGCCGCGAGCCGCCGCAACGCGGCACTGTGCAGCACGCGCGCCCGATCACGCGCGAACGCTGTCCGCCCCGGCCGCTTCACCGGCTCCGCGACCCAGCGCTCCGCGTCGTGCTCGTCGTACCCCTCATGCTGCTTCCTCATCACCACCCACACTAACCGCGCCCACCGACAGTTTCGCGATCTTCAGATGGCCACGCAGTAACGGCTCCAGACGACGCCGTTGGAAAAGGCATCGGTGCCCGCGTGCTGGAGTTTCAGCGACTGCATGTCGCACCACGGGGCACCGCCGACACGCACAGGGTGTACGAGAAGGGCCAGCTCATCGACCAGGTCGAGCTCCAAGCAGCCGCGCAACAGCCCGAGCGAGTCGACGCGAACGGTGCGCACACCGCGACGACCGAGAACTGTCATCACCTCGCACAGGTCGACCTCGTCGTAGCCGGTGACCAGCTCGCGAGTTCCTGTGTCCAAAGGGCGGGCGGGGGTCTGGTCGGCGTACAGGGCGAGGACGTCGGACCAGTAGCCGAGCTCGCGTAACGACTCCCAGGCACGGACTCGGGCGCGGTCGTCGACCACCGCGAGCAGCGGTCCTTCGGAACGTGGCCCCCGGCGAGGGGCGGCACGTACTTCGTTCTCCTGGGCAACGATCGTTTCCGCGTCGGTGAGCGTCACGTCCTCCTGCCACAGGGTCGCCAGCGCATAGAACCGCGCGAGGTCGACGTCGAACCCCGACGCCACCCCGTCCAGCGAGACCGCCAGCTGAGCCACCACATGAGGCCGCATGCCCCCAACCTAGGGACGACCACCGACAATCCCCGGTCTGGCCTACTGCCGGTCTGTCGGCCAGGGTGGCGGCGTGCCCGGGACCAGGGCTGATTCCAGGCGGATGCGTACTGCTTCGCGGGCGCGGGCGTAGCCGGTGTCGTCGTTGTGGAGGATCGATGCGAGGTTGGCGGCCTCGTAGTACGCGTTCAGGTCGAACGCGAGTTGCTTGGCGTCCCCGACGAGCTCGTTGCGCTCGACCGCCTCGGTGATCGCGGTTTCGATCAGGTCCATCCACTCGTCATGGACGGCGGCCAGGTACTCCTGGACGGCGCCGTCGCGGGCGGAGAACTCGTGCGAGACCTTCTGGAAGAAGCAGCCGCCCGGGAACACGCGAGTGCGCGAGTAGTCCAGCCAGTACTGGCTCAAGGCCCACACCCGGCCGAGACCCGGCTCGACCTCGTACGCCGGGAGCACCACGTTGTCGGCGTAGATCCGGCGCGCGGCCCGGACGGTCGCGAGCTGCAACTCCTCCTTGGAGCCGAAGTGCGCGAACAGCCCGCTCTTGCTGATCCCCAGCTCGGTGGCGAGCCGGCCGATCGACAGCCCCTCGAGTCCGTCGACCGAGGCGATGTCGACGGCCCGCCGCAGGACGGCGCGACGGGTCTGATCTCCCCGCGCCAGCCGCCCGTCGATCTTCTCCACAACACCCGATCCTAAAGTCCGTTGACTGCTACCCTGGCCAAACTAATAATACGACCGTTCGTATAGTTTATTGGAGGGGCGTCATGCGGAAGCTGATCAGTGTCGGATTGCAGACAATCGGAGTGTTGTCACCGCGGCTTGGCGGCCGGCTCGCCTTCGCACTGTGGCGGCGACCGCTCGCCCGCGGCCGGGTCCGCCCGGACGAGCAGATTGTTCACAATGCGGCGAAGGTGGAGCTGACCGACGGCGTGCGGACGTACGCGTGGGGCGACGGCCGGCGGCCGGTGCTGCTCGTGCACGGCTGGCGGTCACGCGCCTCGCGGTACGCCGCCTTCATCACCCGCCTGCTCGAGTTCGGGTACAGCCCGGTCTCGTACGACGCTCCCGCGCACGGCGACTCCGCCGGCGACGTGGTGTCGATCCTGGGGCATCAGCAGATCATCCGCGCCCTGGAGGAACGGCACGGACCGTTCGAGGGCGTGATCGCCCACTCCCTGGGCGTGCCGTTCGCTCTGTACGCCGTGCGCGAGGGCATCGCCGCCCAGCGGATGGTGATGATCAGCGGCGTCGCGGACTTCGGCTACCTCGCCGACACGTTCTGCGCCGAGCTCGGCCTCGGGCCGAAGCTCAACCGGGAGCTACGGCGGTCGATCGAGCGCGCGTACTTCGACGGCGACACCACGATCTGGGACCGGTTCTCGGTCAAGGCGGGCAAGACCGACTTGCTGGTCGTCCACAACGACGAGGACGAGGTCGTGGATCCCGCGCAGGCACAGCTGTTGCTGCGGAACTACGGCCCGCACGCACACTTCCTCCCGACCACCGGCCTGGGCCACCGCCGGATCCTCTCGGACCCGGCGGTGATCGCCGAAGCAGTCGCCTTCCTGCAGGACCCGGACCACGCTTCGCTGGCGGAGCAGGGGCCCGACCGCGGATCAGATGTCGCGGAAGGTTTCGATCTGAGCGCCTAGCGAGTTCAGCCGGGTGGCGAGGTCCTCGTAGCCACGGTTGATCACGTAGATGCTGCGCAGCACCGACGTACCCTTCGCGGCCAGCATCGCGATCAGCGCGACCACGGCCGGGCGGAGGGCCGGCGGGCACATCATCTCGGCGCCGGAGAAGTGCGTCGGGCCCTCGACCATCACCCGGTGCGGGTCGAGCAGCTTCACCCGGCCACCGAGCTTGTTCAGGTCGGCGAGGTAGATCGCGCGGTTCTCGTACACCCAGTCGTGGATCAGCGTCTGCCCGGTCGCGGTCGCCGCGATCACCGCGAAGAACGGCAGGTTGTCGATGTTCAGCCCCGGGAACGGCATCGGGTGGATCTTGTCGATCGGTGCGTGCAGCTTCGACGGCCGGGTGGTCAGGTCGACCAGCCGGGTCCGCCCGTTCTCCGCGAGGTACTCGGTACTGCGGTCGTAGTCGAGCCCCATCTCCTCGAGCAGCGCAAGCTCGATCTCGAGGAACTCCACCGGCGCCCGGCGGATGGTGATCTCGGACTTGGTGACGATCGCCGCGGTGAGCAGGCTCATCGCCTCGATCGGGTCCTCGGACGGTGCGTAGTCGACGTCCACGTCGATGTCGGCCTTGCCGTGCACGGTGAGCGTCGTGGTCCCGATGCCGTCGATCTTCACGCCGAGCAGATCCAGGTAGAAGCACAGGTCCTGGACCATGTAGTTCGGGCTGGCGTTCCGGATCACCGTGACGCCGTCGAACCGGGCCGCGGCCATGATCGCGTTCTCGGTCACGGTGTCGCCGCGCTCGGTCAGCACGATCGGCTTGCCCGGCGCGATCGCCCGGTTGACCAGCGCGTGGTACTGCCCGCCGGTCGCCTTCACCTCGAGACCGAACGGGCGCAGCGCGGTCATGTGCGGCTCGACGGTCCGGGTCCCGAGGTCGCAGCCGCCGGCGTACGGCAGTTCGAAAGCGTCCTCGCGGTGCAGCAGCGGGCCGAGGAACATGATGATCGACCGGGTCCGGCGGGCCGCCTCGGCGTCCATCGAGCTGAGGTCGAGCTGCGCCGGCGGCACGATCTCCAGGTCGCCGGCGTCGTTCAGCCAGGTGGTC
>DASSDE010001050.1:0-3116 GCA_035697365.1 Kribbella sp.
GACGGCCAGGCCGGCGTGGTGGCGCCAGAGGCTGGTCTCGCCGATCACGAGCAGCATCGCGGGCAGTGCGATCGCGAGCAGGATCGCGCCGCGCACATCGAGACGGACCGCCGGACGATCCGGGGCCTGCGGCAGCGCGAACACCGCGGCGACGAGGGCAGCCCCGGTGATCAGGAGCCCGAGCCCGTACGCCGCCCGTACGCCGGAGAGGTCGGTGAGCAGACCGGACAGTGGATAGCCGATCCCGATGCCCGCCGTCGACGCGACCGACAGCAGCGCGATCGTCCGCGCGGCCCGGTGCTCGTCGAGATGGTCGCGCGCCACCGCCATCATCAGCACCACGAGCCCGAGCCCGGACCCCTGCAACGCGCGGCCGATCAGCAGGAACGCGAACGGCAACGGGACAACCGTGAGCAGGCTGCCGACGACCTCCGCTCCCAGCATCCCGAGGATGACCGTCCGCCGCCGCGGACCGGCACCCAGCCGGCCGAACACCGGCGTCGCGACGGCTCCCGCCAGCAACGCGATCGTCAGCGTCCATTGCGAGGCCGCGAGCGAGACGTCGTACGCCTCCGCGACCGCCGTGATCAGCGGAGCGCCGAGGCTGCCGATCACAGCACCGGCCAGGCCCACGAAGACCAGAAAGGCCGGCAGTTGGGCATGCTTGGTGTCAGCGCCGCTCACGGTGGTCACTGGTTCGTCTCTGTCGTGATGTGGTTGAACAGACCCGGCTTGATGCGGGTCCGGGCCTGGTGGGACCACGGCTCGTCCACCTGCGGGAGGTCGAGCGCCGCATTGGTGTTGAGGAGCATGCCGAAGGCAAGGAACGCCTTGACCGTGACCGGGTCGAGCTGGGCAGTGTCCGCGACCGACTGCCACAGCCGCGAGAAGCTCGTCCGTACGGCGTCGCGCACCTCGCCGTCACCCGCGGCCGCCGCGGCAGTGCCCTGCAACTGCAGCAGCAGCGTCGTACGGTCAGCGAGCATGTCGTTGTACTCCTGACCCATCGCGGTCAGCGCCTCGATCCCGCTCGTCCCACCCGCGGCCGCGATCATCGCGAGCCGCATCCGTTCGAACGCGGCGTCCACGCACTCCAGGAACAGCAGCTTCTTCGTCCCGAACAGCCGGAACACGTACGCCTGCGTGATCCCCGCGCGGCGCGCGATCGTCTCGGTCGAGGCACCGTACAGCCCGGCACTCGCGAACTCCTCCTCGGCGATCCCGAGGACCTGCTCGCGCCGTTCCCGGCCACTCATCCGTGTCGCCACACGATCGAAGTTAGTAGTTACTACCTACTAACTACAATGTCTCGTACATCACGCGGCGAGCGGATCAGTCCTGGATGGCCTTCACGATCGCGATGTTGCGGGTCAGCCAGTCCTGGGGCAGGGACTCGTCGGCGCTGGTCGACTCCAGGGTCCACAACACGTTCAGCATCTGCCGGACGATCACCCAGGCGCGAGCGCGCTCCTCGTCGAACCCGGCCGCGTCGACAGTCGTCCAGAACCGCTGCCGTACCGCGAACCGCAGGTCGTTGGCAGCGGTCACTTCGTCCCACCGGTTCCAGATCAGCGGCGCGACCTCGAAGTGCGGGTCACCGGACAGCGGCTTCGGGTCGATCACGAGCCAGGGTTCGCGCTCCGCGGCGAGCATGTTCTCGTAGTGCAGGTCGGTGTGGATCAGCCGCCCGTCGGTCGCCGGGTCCGCGACGAAGTCCGCGGCCAGCGAGATCGCCTGCTCGACGTACCGATGCGGCACCGGGGCCGAGGCCGGCAGCCGCCGGAACCGGTCGGCCCACTTCGCCAGCTCCCCCGACAAGGTCCGGAACTGTGGCCCCGCCGCGACATGCAGCCGTTTGTAGGTACCGCCAACGAGCTCGCAGGCGTCCAGCGCGTCGATCGTGGTCAGGTCCCGCGACTCGAGCCGCTCGAGCAGCAACGCGAACCGCCGCGGATCGGCCCGCAGCAGCTGGACGGCGCCGTCACCGGCCCAGGTCCGCAGCGCGAGATGCTCGGTCTCGGCCTCCCAGTGCGGGAACTGCACCTTCAGGACGGCGCGCTGACCGACGGCGAGCACCGGCACGACGATCGCGCAGTTGCCGTACGCCGGCGGACCGTCGACCGTGAGGTCCCACTCGGCGAGCAGCTCCCGCAGCAACCGCGGCAGCCGATCGAGCCAGTCCGCCCAGTCCTGCCCGCGCGACGCGACAACGAGCAGGCCCTCCGGAATCTGGAGGGACACCTACTTCTTGCCGGCCTTCTCCGGCGCGTCCGACGTCCGCAGCGCGGCGATAAACGCCTCCTGCGGGACCTCGACCCGGCCGACCATCTTCATCCGCTTCTTGCCTTCCTTCTGCTTCTCGAGCAGCTTGCGCTTCCGGGTGATGTCACCGCCGTAGCACTTGGCGAGCACGTCCTTGCGGATCGCGCGGATCGACTCGCGGGCGATGATCCGGGACCCGATCGCGGCCTGGATCGGCACCTCGAACTGCTGCCTGGGGATCAGTTCCTTCAGCTTGCCGGCCAGGGCGACGCCGTACGAGTACGCGTTGTCGCGGTGCACGATCGCCGAGAACGCATCGACCGTCTCGCCCTGCAACAGGATGTCGACCTTGACCAGCTCGGCGGCCTGCTCGCCGGTCGGCTCGTAGTCCAGCGATGCGTACCCCTTGGTCTTCGACTTCAGCTGGTCGAAGAAGTCGAACACGATCTCGCCCATGGGCAGGGTGTAGCGCATCTCCACGCGGTCCTCGGACAGGTAGTCCATGCCCTGCAGGTTGCCCCGCTTGGCCTGGCACAGCTCCATGATCACGCCGATGAAGTCCTTCGGGCTGAGGATGGTCGCCTTCACCACCGGCTCATAGATCTCGGCGATCTTGCCTTCCGGGAATTCGCTCGGGTTGGTGACGACGTACTCCTTGCCGTCCTCCATCTCGACCCGGTACACGACGTTCGGCGCGGTCGAGATCAGCGACAGGCCGGACTCGCGCTCCAGGCGTTCGCGCACGATCTCCATGTGCAGCAGGCCGAGGAACCCGCAGCGGAAGCCGAACCCCAAGGCGCCTGAGGTCTCCGGTTCGTAGGCGAGCGCCGCGTCGTTGAGCTGCAGCCGCTCGA
>DASSDE010001051.1:0-4178 GCA_035697365.1 Kribbella sp.
CACGGCGTACCTTCAGGTCCGCATGCAGAGTCATCGCAGCCCACTGATCCAGCGCTCGCGCAGAGACGCCAGTACGACAACGGAGACGAGCAGGAGCACCAGGCTCAGTACGACGGCCACGTCCGGGTCGGTCTCCAACGCCAGGTAGACGGCCAGCGGCATAGTCGTCGTACGGCCCGGGAAGTTGCCCGCGAACGTGATCGTCGCGCCGAACTCACCCAGTGCCCGCGCCCAGCACAGCACCATCCCGGCCACGACCCCAGGTGCAATCGACGGCAGTGTCACGCGCCGGAAGGTGGTCCAGCGCCCTGCGCCGAGGGTCGCGGCGGCCTCCTCGTACCGCGGGTCGGCCGCACGCAGCGCGCCCTCCACCGAGATCACCAGGAACGGCATGGCCACGAACGCCTCCGCAACGACCACGCCAGCCGTGGTGAAGGGCAAGGAGATCCCGAACCACGCGTCGAGGTGCTGACCGACCAGACCGCGTCGTCCGAGCACCAGCAGTAGCGCAACTCCACCGACGACCGGTGGGAGTACCAGGGGCACCGTCACGAACGCCCTGATCACGCTCCGGCCCGGCAGGTCGCCTCGCGCGAGCAGCCAGGCCAGTGGAACGCCCAACAGCACGCAGAGCGCAGTAGCTGCCGTAGCGCACAACAGCGACAGCCGCAGCGCCTGCCAGACATCAGCACTGAACAGCCGCCCCGGCAGCGTCGACCATGGCGCCTTGGCGAGCAGGCCGATCAGTGGGACGAGCAGGAACGCCAGACCGAGCAGAGCAGGCAGCAGGAGCACGAGGGGTAGGCGCCCGCTCGTATTCCTGCCACGGCGACTCACGGTGCGTCGAAGCCGGCGGCCGTCAGCACGCTCTTGCCCTTGTCGGACAGCACGTAGTCGACGAACGCCTTGGCGCCGTCCGGGTTCGGAGCCTTGGACAGCGTGGCGATCGGGTACTCGTTGACTGCCTTGCTCGACTCCGGGAACTCGATGCCCTCGACCTTGTCCTTCGCGGCCTGCACGTCGGTCTTGTACACCAGCGCGGCGTCGACCTCACCCAGGTTGACCTTGGTCAGCGCAGCCTTCACGTCCTGCTCGAGACTGTCCGGCTGTGCGGTGATCCCGATCGCCTTGAAGACCTTGTCCGCGGCTGCACCGCACGGCACCTGGACGGCACAGATCGCGATCTTCTTGTTCGCGTCGGCGAAGTCCTTGATCCCGGTGATCTTGCCCGGGTTGCCCTTCGGGACCGCGATCTCCAGCGTGTTCTTCACGAACGTCGTCGGGGTGCCCTTGTCCTGCACGTCGTCCATGTTCTTCGGGGCGGCGGAGGCGAACACGTCGGCCGGTGCGCCCTGGTTGATCTGCTGCGCCAGCGCGGAACTGCCGGCGAAGTTGAGCCTCACCTTCACACCTGGGTGCGCGGCCTCGAAGTCCTTGCCGAGCTGGGTGAAGGTCCCGGTGAGCGACGCGGCGGCGAACACGTTGACCTCACCGGACAGCGTGGCCGAACTCGAGTTGCTCGACGGCGAGGACGTTGCGGGGGTGTCGGCACCGCACCCGGCCAGAGCGAAGGCAGCGACAGCGGCCAGGGCGGCGACGGCGGTACGGCGGAACATCAGGCCTCCGGGATCTCGACGACGACGTGGGTGGACTTGATCGAGGCGACGGCCACCACGCCGGGCTCCAGCCCGAGCTCGTCGGCGGCCTCGCGGCTCATCAGCGACACGACGCGGAACGGCCCGGCCTGCATCTCGACCTGGGCCATCACACCGTCCTTGACCACCCGGGTGACGATCCCGCGCATCCGGTTCCGCGCGGACGCCGCGGCGGTGTGCCCAGGCTCCGGCGACTCCGCCAGTTGCTGCGCGAACTCGGCGAGCGCTTGCCCGTCGACGGCCATCCGCCCGTTCTCCTGTTGGGACGGCAATCGGCCCTGATCGATCCAGCGCCGCACCGTGTCGTCGCTGACGCCCAGGAGCGCCGCCGCCTCACTCACCCGCAAACTCGGCACACTAGACAGCATAACTGCCGCAGATACGGATTGATGCCAGGTTTTCCACAGTTACGGATCGATGACGAGAACCGGGGCGAATCCTCGTAAGTTAAAGGGCATGAGCACAACGGCGATGCGGGACTACCTGGACGGCCCGCACAAGGCGGCGCGGGACGTCGTGCGGGCCGAGCTGGCCGCGCACGCCGGCCTGGGAGATCTGGCGGTGCGACTGCCGCGGGACGAGTATCGGGACCGGATCCTCGACCTGCTGCTGCAGTCGGCCGCCGAAGGCCTGCCCGCGCGCGGGTACCCGAAGGAGTACGGCGGGGCGGCGGACCTCGGCGGCTTCATCGCGGGCTTCGAGACGCTGGCGTTCGGCGACCTGTCGCTGATGGTCAAGGCCGGCGTGCAGTTCGGGCTGTTCGCGGGCGCGATCCAGCACCTCGGGACCGAGCAGCACCACCGGCAGTATCTGGCGGATGCGATCAGTGGACGGCTGCTCGGCTGCTTCGCGATGACCGAGACCGGTCACGGGTCGAATGTCCAGGCGCTCGGCACCACAGCGACGTACGACGAGTCGACCGGGGAGTTCGTCGTGCACACGCCGACCGCGGCGGCGCGCAAGGACTACATCGGGAACGCGGCCCGGCACGGGCGGATGGCGGCCGTGTTCGCGCAGCTCGTGGTCGGCGGCGAGCGGCACGGTGTGCACTGCCTGCTGGTGCCGATCCGGGACGCCGACGGTGCGGCGCTGCCGGGCGTGACGCTGACCGACTGTGGGCCGAAACTCGGGCTGAACGGGGTCGACAACGGGCGGATCGTCTTCGACCAGGTGCGGGTGCCGCGCGCGGCCCTGCTCGACCGGTATGCGCAGGTCGATGCCGGCGGCAACTACAGCAGCCCGATCGAGAATCCGGACCGCCGGTTCTTCACCATGCTCGGGACACTCGTGCAGGGGCGAGTCTCGGTCGGTGGCGCCGCGATCAACGCGAGCAAGGTGGCACTGACGATCGCGATCAGGTACGGCGCTCAGCGACGCCAGTTCGGCGCGCCGGGGAGCGCGGAGGAGGCGATCCTGCTCGACTACCGGATGCACCAGCGCCGGTTGCTCCCGTTGCTCGCCCGGACGTATGCGTTGCACTTCGCGCAGGCCGAGCTGGTCGACGAGTTCACCCGGGTGTTCAGCGCCGAGGACCGCGACGATCGGGACGAGCACGACCGCCGGGCGCTGGAGGCACAGGCGGCCGGCACCAAGGCCCTCGGGACGTGGCACGCGACCGAGACGATCCAGATGTGCCGGGAGACCTGCGGCGGCGCCGGCTATCTCGCGGAGAACCGGCTGGCAACGCTGAAGGCGGACACCGATGTGTTCACCACCTTCGAGGGCGACAACACGGTCCTGCTGCAGCTGGTGGCGAAGGGCCTGCTGACCGACTACCGGGAGTCGTTCGGCAAGCTCGACCCGCTGGGCACGGCGCGGTTCGTGGCGGCGCAGGCGGTGGAGATCGCGGTCGAGAAGGCAGCGCTGCGGCCGTTGATCGAGCGGCTCCGCGACGTCGTACCGAATCGGAACGACGCCGCGGACCCGGACGCCGGGCTGCGCGACGATGCGTACCACTCCGGCATGCTGCGGTATCGCGAGGAGCACCTGCTTTCCGGGGTGGCGCGACGGCTGAAGGCGGGGATCGACGCGGGCGACGATCCGTTCGACGTCTTCAACCGGTGCCAGGACCACGTGATCGCGGCCGGCCGGGCGCATGTCGACCGGATCGTCCTGGAGGCGTTCCAGTCCGCGGTGCGGAACGCGCCGGACGAGATCCGCCCGCTGCTGCAGGACGTGTACGACCTGCACGCACTGGCGGCGATCGAGGCAGAGCGAGCGTGGTACCTCGAGCACGGGCGGCTGTCGCCCGGCCGTTCGAAGGCGATCACTGCGCTCGTCAACGATCTCTGCGCCGTCGTTCGGCCGGCCGCGGTGGAGCTGGTGGACGCGTTCGGCGTACCGGGCTCGGTGGTGGAGGTGCCGATGGTTGTACCGTCACAACATGAGCGAGATGCCCTCTGAGTCGATCGAACCTGCGTCGGCTGCCGAAGCCGCCCGTGAGCTCGCCCGGGTCCTGCTGGAGCAGGCCGATGCTCTGGACCTCCACGACCTGCGGGCCACCGGCGCGATCGAGAACGTCCG
>DASSDE010001052.1:0-10782 GCA_035697365.1 Kribbella sp.
GGCGTCACCCACGACAGTGTCGGCTGCTCGATCAGCCAGGCCGCGACGTCGGTGATGTCGGACCTGGTGATCGGCAAGCCGGTGTCCGAGGGCATGGCGACCTACGAGAAGTTCCTGGAACTGATGCAGGGCCGGGGGAATGTCGAACCGGACGAAGAGGTTCTGGAGGACGGCGTGGCGTTCGCGGGCGTCGCGCAGTTCCCCGCCCGCGTGAAGTGCGCTCTGCTCGGCTGGTCCGCCTGGCGGGACGCTACCGCCCAGGCCCTGGCCGAGCAGCAAGGGGCTGCCAACCAAGGAGTGAGCAATGCCTGACCAGACCGACGAGAAGATCGAGCTGCCCGAGGTCGACCTGGAGGCCGCCCAGGCTGCTCAGGCCGGCGGACCCGGCACGACTCCGGCCAAGGTCGAGGACGTGACCGAGGCGCTGAAGGACGTCGTGGACCCCGAGCTCGGCATCAACGTGGTCGACCTCGGCCTCATCTACGGCATCACCGTCGACGACACCAGTACGGCGATCATCGACATGACGCTGACGTCCGCGGCCTGCCCGCTGACCGACGTGATCGAGGACCAGACCCGGATGGCGCTGGACGGTCTCGTCAACGACTTCCGGATCAACTGGGTCTGGATGCCGCCGTGGGGCCCGGAGAAGATCACGGACGACGGCCGCGACCAGCTCCGCGCACTCGGCTTCAACGTGTGACGCAGCCACGCATCGTCTCGGTGGCGCCGGGCCGACTGGACAGGTGGCTGGACGGCTTCGGTGAGCGCCATGGCGCGGTGCGGTACGACGTGTCGCCGACCAGTGTCACGTTGACTGCCGAGGACGGCTCCACCGCCGTCGTCACCGTGCCCTTCGAGCCCCTCGCGGAACTGTCCCGCGAGGGGCTCGTCGCGCATGTGCTGCAGCCGCGGCGGCTGGGCGTGCTGCTCGTTCGCCGCGGTGGCTACGGCGCCGGGGTGTTTGCGGGCGGCAAGCTTCTGGACTCGAAGGTCGGGTCCCGGCACGTGCAGGGGACGACGAAGGCCGGTGGCTGGTCGCAGCAGCGGTACGCGCGCCGCCGGGACAACCAGGCGCGGGAGGCGTTCGCCGCCGCGACCGAGGTGGCGGTGCGGATCCTGGCCGCGGCGAAGCTGGACGTACTGGTCTGCGGGGGAGACCGGCGGGCCGTCGACACGGTGCTGGACGATCCACGGCTGAAGGAGCTCAGCGGGCTCGTGCGGCCGCCGTTCCTCGGTGTACCGGATCCGAAGCAGCGGGTCCTCGAGCAGGCCGGAGCCGACGCCCTGGCCATCCGGATCGAGCTGACCCAGGACCCGCCGGCCCAGTAGGACGCCGGGGTCAGCGGAAGTGTGGGCCGTGCAGCGCGCGGAAGTTGGCCAGCGCCTCGGTGAAGTACTGCAGGTCCTCTTCCAGCCGGGCGCGGTGCAGCATGCCCGGATGCGCCGCCTTGGACGCGGCGCCGAACTCGGTCCAGATCTCCGAGTCCGGGACCTCGACGGCGTCCGCGGGCAGGAACTGCGCGGCCTGGTTGATCGCGTCGGCGGCGAGCTCCCAGGAGAGCTCGATCGCGGCGCGCTTGTCGCCCGGCTCACCGTCGTAGCTCATCGCATCCACGAGCGCGTCGTCGGCGTACTTGTGCGCGACGATCACCCACTGCGCGGGGTCGACCAGCCGGGACCGGCCGAGCCCGAAGTGCATCCCGATCTGGTTGGCGGTCTTCTCGGAGACGTACGGGATGGTGATCTCGCCGACCGGCGACGAGTACGTCCATGCGTCCGGGCCCTCGACGAGGTTCTCCCCGGGGGTGAGCGGAGCCGCCGGCGTCAGCCGCTGACCCGGCTCCGGTCCGCGGTCCGCGCGTTGCAGGGCCACGTAGACGTCGGCCTCCCAGAGGGTTCTCGCCATCAGCATCGGTTATCTCGCTCCCATTTCCCTGGCCAGGTCGGAGTACGTGTCCCGCGTCACCAGCAGTCTGTCGAGCCGGAACCGCCCGGGCTCGGCCGCCCGGGCCGCCTGTCCTTCCGGCGTCCAGAACTCGTCCTCCGGTACGGCGTCAGCACCGGCCGGAACGAACTTGATCACCTCGGCGACGGCGGCGTGCGCGATGGCGAGCACCCTACCGGCCTCGACGGGATCCGTGGGCACGGCGGCCGCGGCACGCTCGGCCACGTCCAGCCACTGACCCGCGTCGATGATGCCGGACGGCTCCGGCCCGCCGAACGTCGGCCAGCCCCGCACCGGTGTCTCACGTTCCGGCAGCCCGAACAGGTATTCACGCTCGGCCGCACAACCCGGGCAGATCGCGGCGTAGCTGGAGGCCAACTCACCGTCGACCTGGACCAGCGCCTGCTCCCAGGGCGCCTCGTCCGCCTCGCAGTCCGGGCACGGATGCAGCTCCAGGTACAGCTGCGCCTCGTCCCGCGTCCGCGCCACCGCGAATGCCATCAAGTCCCTCTCGTTCCTGCGGCCCGTACGGATCCGTCATCGGCCTCACAGCCCGGTCAGCGACGGCCCGTGGCCAGTCGGCGCAATCCCTCGTCCCGCACTGTTCGGATGTGTGTGGGCCCGGTGCTGCTGCGCGGGCGTCATCGCCTGCGTTGTCGCCGCCGCGTCGAGGCCCTTGAGCACGTCGAGCGGTACGTCCTTCGCCACCAGCGCATCGGCCACCTGCGAGTTGAAACTGCCCGGTGGTGACGTGTTGAACAGCTCCCGCAGATCGACCCGGCCCTCGGCCATCCGGACCACCGTGGGATGCAGCCGCCGGAACGCGTCCGCGAAGCCGCCGTCACCGTTGCACTCGAGCAGTCCGTCCTTCGTGGCCCGGTACTTCTCCTCGGTGCCGTCGCCCTGCCGCACCAGCAGTACCAGCGACCGCTTCTCGGCCTTGGCCTGCTTGATGATGTCGAGCAGCGGTTTGTACGGCATGAAGACCGCGCCGGACTTGCCCTGCTGGTACTCGGTGGCGACGACGTCCGGCCGCCCGAAGTCCTTCGGCGCCGACTGCAGCCGGGCCTCGGCCAGCGCGGCGTCGAGCGACACGCCCTGCTCCATCTGATGCAGTACGTCGAGGTACTGGTGCCTGAGCATCCGGACGTACATCTCGCCGCGCGCCAGGTTCGGCAGTTTGGTCGTGCTGCGCGTCACCGGATCGCCGTGGCCCTTGTCGGTGGTGGTGCGGACGGTCGCCTCGTACTGGATGGGGATCCGGACGGTGACCATCGAGCCCTCGAGGAACCTGCTCGTCTCCAGACGAGTGCCGTGGGCCTCCGACGACTGCTCCTTGACCTGTTCACCGATCGTGCCGCTGACGGCGGCGACGCCGGCGTCGAACCCGCCCGTCGCGGTCACCGGGGTGAGACGGTTGCCGGCGTTGGACGACCGGTAGGTCTTCTCCTCGCGCCACACCGTGCCTTCCTGGCCGTCGAGCTCGGGCCCGTGCAGTTCCCACCCGACGGCAGTCGCGTTGATCGTGACGTTGACCATCGTCCGGCCGTTGCCCGGCTTCGCCATCGGCTGCAGGTCGATGCCGGGGCCGAGCAGTTGCGCGGCCTTGGCCTTCAGCGCCCGGGGCGTCAGGTTCTCGTGCAGCAGACCCCGGTACTCCGCGGCGCCGCCCACGTCCAGTACGTCGGGCTGCTCCAGGTGGTCGGTGAGGTTCACCAGCAACTCGTGCTGCCGCTTGTCGCCGGCGCCGTGCAGCGCGACCCGGACCGGGACGGCGCCTTCCGGAAGCTCGATCGGCCGATGGTCGTAGCTCTGTTCGGCCGTCTGCGCCGGCGCCGGCAGCGGGGCGTTCAGCACATCGCCACGGGGGATCCACTGGACCATCCGCGCCCGGATCTCGCGCGGCTCGGACACGCTGGTGACATCGGCCGGGTTGATCTGCCGGAGCTTCCAGCGGGCGCTCGCCTGGGCTGCCGCGCCCGCGTTGCGGACCCTCACCACCCGGGTGGTGAACACCACGTCCTGATAGGTCTTGACCCGGTCGAAGTGACCGATCCGGGAGATCGTGACGCCGGTCCGGCTGCTGCCGCCGGTGTTCGCCTGGATCAGATCCGTCGAGACGCCACCGGTGAGGTCGCCCGGGCCCAGTGCGGTCCTGCCGTCGAGGCCGCCCGAGACATCGACGGTGTGCCCGTCCTGCAGATCGTTGCCGTTGTAGTTGTAGTTCTGCCCGATCCCGCCGACGGCCTCCTCCGGAATGTCCGGGGTGCCGTCGGGCTGGTCCGGACCGTCGTCGATGGTGCGCGGGCCGACAGGCCGGGCCTCGACCTGGACGAACAGTACGTCCGGGCGCTGCTGCCCCTGGATCGGGACCTCGATCGGTACCTCGAACGCTCCCGCGCCGAGCATGTCCTCGAGATGAACCTGGAAACTGTCCGGGTCGAGGTTGACGTCGACGTCGTTCTGGAGCTGGAGGCTGGCGGACCGCAGGCCGGGGGCCTGCTCGTCGATCTGCGGCTCGACCAGCTCGCGCAGGTCGAGCTTCTGCATCGCCGGCTTGCCGTCCTCCAGGACCGGTTGGCCGTCGACCAGGACCGGGACCTCGACCTTCTCGACCACGCCCGCTCCGAGGCTGTCCACGTACACCGCAGACGTGTGCACCTCCCGCCGGCCCTCGGCGCGCTCCTCGACGCGCTGTGCGAGCTCGGCGAAATCCTGTTCCGCGGACAACGCGGGGGCATCGGGGGCGGCCGGCTGCTTGGTCCGCTCCCGGAGCTTCGCGGTCAGCTGCTCCGTGGTGTGCTCGGCCGCGAGGCCGGTCGTGGCCCCCCGCTTCTCGAGCTGGTAGCGCGTCAGGACTCCGGACGCCGTCCCGTGGCTGATCGGCAGCTTGTCGTTCAGGTACCGCTCGGCGGCGTCGGCCACCACCCACAGCGGCAGGTCCAGCTTGTTGGCGGCGTACAGCTCCAGCGCGCGCCGCTCGGCCATCGTCTTGTGCACCCGGGCGTCCGGCAGCGGGACGGATCCGATCACCTTGCCGTCGTGCACGATGTCGGCGGTCATCTCGAACCGCTCGAGGAACTCGTGGTGGGTGCCGGGATTGATCAGCAACCGCTCGTCGCCGGCCGTCTCGCTGATCGTGGTGGACTGCGACCTGCCGCCGGTCCGGCCGATCGACGCGCCACCGCTGGTGCCGGTGCCGTCGGCGCCGACGTGGCCGCCGCCCGCGCTGCCGCTGACGCCGCCGGACGACGACGTGCCCGTGGTCGAGCCGACGGTGCCCATCGTGAAGTTGATGTCGACGCTGTTCTTCTGGCTCATCGCGAAGTGCGTCAGCGCGACTGCCTTGCCCCGGACCACGATCTGGTACTCCTCCGGAAGCACCGTCCGTTCCTGGAGCATGTGCACCGGATTGCCGGGGGCCTGGACCACGGTGAACGGCAGCCGGTACTTGCCGTTCAGCCACTCGCGGTTCGCGGCCAGGCTGCCGGGGGACAGCGCGCCGTGCAGTGCCGGCAGCGCCGTCGTGTCGGCGCCGAGCGCGGGGATCGCCGCACACAGCAGATCGGCCGGTTCCTGACGTTTGCCGTCGGCACCGACCACCCGGCCGGCGTCGACCGCAACCGGGAAGGCCTGCTGGACGGCGTCGTTGTGCGGCGGCTTCGGGGACTTCTCGAACACCGGATCGGGAGCGCGCGACAGCGAGCTGTCGTACGCGATCTCCACGCTGCCCCAGACATCGGCGATCGGCTTCGCGTCGCCGTGAGCGGTGATCTCGGCGACGGTGATCCGGATCTTCTGCTTGCCGCGGTCCATCGGCTCGGTGGACTCGTCGATCGCGCCCCGGTTGATCCGCTGCGCACTGGTCGTGCTGTAGGTCTTTCCGCGCGCGGTCCGGGTCCCCTTCAGGCCCAGCCGGCCCATCAGGCCGCTGAACCCGGAGGCCGGGGCGTGTTTACCGTCGACACCGGCGGACAGCGGCAGCCCCTTGGACCGGCCGGACGTCTGCCCGGTGCCGCGGGAGCTGATGCCGAGGCCGATCCTGCTCTCGTCCGGCTTGACGCCGGCGCCCTCGTACTCGAACCGGCCGGCCGCTTCGTCGGAGACCTGGGTCGTCGAGATCCGGAACGGCCGCCAGCGCGGCGTACCGAGGGGCCCGCGATCCTCGACCATGACGATCAGGCCGCCCTGGCAGGCCTGGTTGAAACCTGCCTCGATCCGCGGCGCGTTGATCGCCTGGACGATGCGCGTGTAGTTCCGGCTCCGCAGGTCGTCGCTGTCCAGACCCCCTGGAGCCAGCGGCGTACCGGGCGGCGGGACCAGTCCGATCTTGGCCAGGCGGGCCAGCGCCTGCTCCTGGGCCGCCTCGGCGCCCGTGAGATTCTGCGGCACACCGCTACCGGCGCCGCGCAGCTGGTTCTCACCGACGCCCATGATCGGTGGCACCGTCTGCGGAACCGACGACGGGAGGGCGTCGCCGCGGAGCACCACCCGCCCCTGTTTGTCCAGCTTGGGCTTGCCGTCGGCGTCCAGCGGCACGGCGTCCTTGTGCGCGCGACAGCCGGCCCGCAGCAGGTCCTTCTCAGGGGCCCGCAGCAGCGCCTGGCAGTCGCCCTTGACGACGACCGGCTTGCTGTTCGGGTCGTTGAGGTTGCGGAGGGTCCCGACCGCCTCGAAGCCGAGCAGCACGCTCTGCTCCGGGTCGTTCTCGCGGTGCACGACCGGCGTGATCGCGGTCGTGCTGACTGTCTGGCCGCCCGACCGGGAGACGTTGCGTCCGGCCGCCACACTCGGCGACAGGTTCACACCCGACCCGCCGACGTTGTTGAGCGCAGTCGCAGCAGCCAGCGGGTCCAGCGCGTCCGGCTTGCCCGGGAAGGCGAGAGTCGCCGTTGCGGTGGCCGAGGTGGTGAAGGTCTGACCCGCGTTGCTCCCGGCGAACTCGACAATCACCCGTTCGCGCCGGATGTCCTTGCTGCCGGGCCCACCGACCAGTTGGGCGTGGCCCCAGATCGGCTTGAGCTCCCACTTGAGCTCGTACTCCGTGTCGCCGCGCGAGGGGATCCGACGGGTGATGCCGCCCGGTGCGGTCAGCTCCCGGAGCAGGCGGTGCGGGTCGTTCGTCATCAGGCCGGCGATGTGGTCGTACGCGACCCGGTCGAGCTTGAACTTCTGCTGCTGGGCCTGCCGGAGCATGCGGTCGGTGAGGTCATGCATCCCGGTGAAGCTGGTCACCGCGTGCCGTGGGAACTCGCCGGTGACGTCCTGCCCGCGACCGAGCTCGTCCAGCGTCACGGTATCGGTCGACGCCTGCACCGTGTACGGGCTCGACACCCAGGTCTGCTGCCGCCCGGCGTCAACTGTGTCGATCGGCGACCAGGGATCGAGCGGGGACTTGCGGACCTCGATCTCCCACTCGCCGGACCACTCGTACAGCAGCGATTCGCCCCGGTTGTCCTCGACCCAGCCGGACTGGTAGTGCGCAGTCGCTCCGCTGCTGTCGGCGAGCGACCGGGCGCGGGTGACGTCCACCCGCGGCGACACGAGCTGCGCGAGGGCGTGCACCGGCGTGCCGGGCGCGGCCATCGCCAGCAGCGGCTGCAGACTCACGCCGACGTTCCGGCTGGTCGAGTGCGTGTTGGTGGTGCCGACGTTGAAGCCGCCCTCGCCGAGGGTGCCGGACATCTGCTCGGCCAGCTCGAAGTCACGGTCGGTGATCTCGGTGATGTCGCGCGCCTTCAGCCGCAGCCGGACCTGGGTCACCTCGGACACGTCGTCGTCCGGATTGTTGCCGGCGTTGATCACCATGCCGTCAGCGGAGAGCAGCCGGCGGTACTCCGCGGAAGGCGTCGGCATCGACCCCCGCTCCGACAGCTGCCGGAGGTTGTTGGCGGCCAGGACCCGGTTGATGTCGTCGACCGGCAGGTCGAGCCGCTTGCCTTCCGGTACGCCGGTCATCAGCAGGTCCTTGACCGGCATCGCGCGGTCGAGACTCCGCTCGTACGCCTGCACCTGCTGCTTCGCCGTACCGGCGAGGTCGGCGATTCGGGACTGCGGGGCGCCGCCGTCGATCTCGGTCAGCAGGCTCTGGTAGCCGGCCAGCGCCTGCCGCGCGGTGTCGGCGGCCTGCTCGTACGCACCGGCAATCTCGGTGTGCCGACTGGCCTTGCTGTTCGCGAACTCGGCGGTGACGCGGTGCTTGCGCGCTCGCTCGGGGGCGCCGTGGTCGCGTTGCTGGTCCTCGAGCGCCGCCTCGCGTTCGCTCGCCGCCGCCTCGTCGGTCGCTGCGCGGGAGCTGTTCCGCTTGGTGATCGCCTTCGCGTCCAGGTCCGCGACGGCGGCCTCGAGCGCGGCGATCTGTTCGGCGACCTCGGTCCGCAGGTGGCCTGGTGTGTTCGGTGCAGCGCCCTTCGCGGCGGCAGCTTTCCCAGCGTTGACCCCGAAGACGGCCGCCTTCGGGTCGACGACCGCGCCCGCGGTCCAGGGCAGCGCCGGCTCGGGACCACCCCGACTGCGAATTCGCCGCGCCAGAACCTCCCGGTCGCGCTCGAGCTCCGCACCGCTGCGCTGCCCAGCGGCGTGCCCAGCCGTCTGCCCGGGGGCCTGTCCGGGGTGCTGGGCGCCGGGCTGTTCGGATGCCTTGGTCTCGTGCCACTCGCGGAGCATGACCTGGAACGCCGCCTGGTCGGCCTGCACCCGCCGGTCGCGGCGTTCGTGGCCGAAGGCCGACTTGAGCCTGCCCAGGACGCCACGCGGCCGCTCGGCCTGTCCGGCGGCGAGCTCCTGCGTGATCTGGGACAGCTGCTGGGTCCAGACGTGCCGGATCTGCGCGTCACTGAGCCCCGGCGCCATCTGCAGTACGTGCGGGTCGTCCGGCTCGCCCGAGCCCACCGTCGCGCAGGCGAGTGCGCCCAACGGGACCTTGCCGATCTCGACGCGGACGTGCTGCGGGTGGTCAGTGGCCGTCAACTGCAGGACGGCGAGCTGGGACTGCACCTCCGGCGGGCTGGTGAGAGCGGCCCCGAGATCGCGCTGATCCATCGACTGCAGCACGCTCAGCGCGTGTGTGTCGGTCAGGGCAGGCTCCGTACTCGGGCGTTCGCCGAGGGCGAGTCCGGTGCCGCGCATCTGTGAGGTCCACAGCCGGCGGCCAGTGGCCTTGCGGTGCCTGGTGCCGACCGTTCCGCGCTGCTGTCGCGGCGTCGGTGCCGGCGTCGGAGCAGCTGCCGTTGCCGTACCGACGTCGAGGAGCTCCGCCTCGCGGTCGATCGCGGCGGACGCGGAGACGATGGTGGAGGCCCGGGGAGCCTCCTGCGGCGCAGTCAGCTGCTCGAGCCGTTCGGCGGCCGCCGGGTCGTGGGCCGCGGCGCTGCGCAGTGCGACCCGCAGCATCGCTTCGGCCTCGGTACGGTGGGTACGGTCGAGACCGGGCCCGCCCAGGTAGCGGTCGAGCGCCTCCGTGGCGCCGTCGGCCGGCGCCTGACCGCGAGCGCGGGCGACCTCGGCACCGAGCATCGCGACGCCTTCGGCCACCAGCCGTGCGTCGGCGACCCGGGCTGCGGCGCGGCGGGCGAGGTAGACCTCGAGCCTGCGCAGCACACCGGCCGCCAGCATGTCGCTCCTGCTGGTCAGCCAGACCCGGCCGTCCCGGAGCGGCATCGCGCCCGGGTGCAGGATTCCGAGAGCTCTTCCAACCGCTGTCCGGGCGCGGGTCTTCGCGTCCGTAGCGGGCTGCGCGGCCGCCGTGGGTGTGGTCAGGCCGATCACCCCCTCCGTTCCGTGCCCAGGTGCTCACCGGTTGTCACCAGGACCCTCTAGTTCCGGAATGTAGCAAACATCCGGTTACTTGCCAGCCATACGGAACTCACGTGCAGTTAACAACTTACCGGCAGACGCCCCTCTAGGATCCGTTTCATGACTGAGCGACTCGGTGAGTCCGACTGGACCGTCGGCCAGGGCCGGGCACAGGTCCACGAGCTACGGCGGGTCGTTGCGGGTGGCCGGGAGTACGACGGCATCGAGCTGTTCCTGGCGCTCAGCGAGTACCTGGACGAGCTGCACGGGTCCGACCGGGCGCGTGGCCGGTACGGGTTCGACAGCTTCTACACCGGTGCGCAGCTCGAGGAGCTGACCACCGCCGTACGGACCGAGCGCGGACCGGATACAGCCTGGGACCCCGAGTCCTACCGGCTCGATCAGCCGGTGAACGCGGCCGTCACCCTGGCCGAGGGGCGGGACCTGATCGACTGGCTGGAGGCCCGTACCGGATGGGAGCGGCAGCTCGGACTGAGCCTGCGAGCGCTCTATGCCTATCTAGACCAGTTGTACGGCGGTCCGGCCACTTTCAACCAGCTGCTCACCCCGCGCGAGCGGCAGCGAGTCGCGGCGCGGTAACGGCGTTGCCCTGCTGGCGCGAGTGGTACCTCGCTGCCATTACGGTAGGCGGGTGAGTCTCTCGTCCTCCACGCGCAGTTCTTCCCAAGGGACCCGGGCCGCGGGCCGATCGTCGGGTGCCGGCTCGACCCGCCTCCCGAGTGGCCGGGAACGCCGTCCGGCGCTGGCCGCGCTCGCGGTCATCCTGATCCTGCTCGGTGCCGCCGGATCCGCGCTGATCGCGCTGAACAGCGGCAACCGGTCCGACTTCGTGGCGATCTCCGCCGACTCGCTGCCACCGGGGCACAAGATCGATCCCAAGGACTTCTCCCGCGGTGACCTGGCCGGTGCCACCGGGAGCCTGATCCCGTGGTCCCAGGCGAGCAAGTACGTCGGCCGGTACACCACGAGCTGGCTCTACAAGGACCAGTTCGTGACGCCGGCGAACTTCACCAAGGAAG
>DASSDE010001053.1:0-8225 GCA_035697365.1 Kribbella sp.
GCTGATCCCGGCCGACGCCTCCGAACATGAGCGCACCTGGACCAGCGGCCTCGTCGACGAGCTGGCGGCTCCCCCACCTCCGGCCCCGGTGCGCAGCGAGCTGTACAAGGAAGCTGAGCGCATCCACGTCGAGGTCTATCCACCGAAGGGAAGCACCGACGAGAAGATCGACTTGCTCGAGGACGGTTGCCGCCGGATCTGGGCGCTCGCCGACCGTGCGACGCCGGAAGAGGAGTGGGACATCCGGGCACTCTGCGAGGACCTCGAGTCGATGGAGAACGCCCTCCGCAACCCGCCGTTCCCGCTGACCGACGAGCCTTCGTCCGTCGATGGCTGAGGGCGTTCCCAAGGGCTCCGCCACGTACGCCGAGTTCGCCCGGCTGTACGAGGTGGCCGCGGGACTCCAGCCGAACGCGGCCGGCCGGTGGACGGGCGAACTGCGCGCGTCGAGTGTCCTCGGCCACTTTGATCAGCTGACCGGGACGATCGAGGTGAACCGGACGCTGTTGCGCGACGGTTTGCCCGGAGTACCGGGGAGCGATCCGCGGCTGCATGCGCGGGCTCTGGCGACCGTTCTACAGCGCGCGGCCCAGGCCGAGATGCCGCTGGACGCGCCGGGCGATCCCAACGGGGTTCGGGACGAACGGTCGCTTGCGTTGAACGATGGCATCGCGTCCGTTCGTACCGCGGAAGACTTCAGCGCCTTTGTCCAGCAGTTGGGGCATCCGCAACTGGCCTTCGATCCGTCGCACCGTACCGGCGCTTCTGCCGCGGCCAACGAACTCATCAACCAGGCGTCCGGCGTTCGGGTCGACCGGGACGAGTTGGTGGACCGGCTCGGGCAGGGGCCGGTGGCGATGCAATTCGATCAGTTGGCGGATGCGGTCGTACAGAATCGGCTGCACGACGTGGTGCGCGCGGACGATCAGCAGGCGGTTCGGCACGAGCTGATCGAGACGATGCTGCACCCGGCCTGGAAGGAGTTGGCTGGGCGGTCGTCGGAGGCCGGGCGGCATGTCGCCGAGGAGATCGGGCACGCCCTGAACGCGAAGGTCGACGAGATCCGACGCAAGGCGTCACGTCCCGACCAGGCCGTGACAACCGACGGCATGGACCGTCCAGCCGGCGGCGTGGAGCGCACGACCGGCGGGATGGAGCATGCGGCTGGCACACGGGCTGCGGGTGGCGCGGAGCACCAGTCCGGTGGGGAGCAGAAGTCGCGTTCGGACGACGGGGCGCCGACGGTGGTGGGAGACGCGCCCGCGGCGCGCTTCCTGAGCGGGGTGGCGTCGGCGCACCGGGCAGCCGGACGTAAGCCGTCTCTCGGGGACGGTTCACGGAACCAGGCCTCCGGCAGCGGCGCAGCGGTTCACGCACGTGGACCCGGTGGGCTTGGAAGTTAGGGAATCGAATGGTGCGGGTTGTGGTGGATGGGCCTTCTAATTTGGGGTTGCGGGCGCCGGGGGTGGGGGTGGTGCCGGGCTGCTACAAGTTGGCGGGGGCGGTGCGGGACCAGGGGTTCGTGGCGCGGATCGGGGCGGAGGACGGTGGGTGCGTGACGCCGCCTCGGTACGACGTGGGGGCGTGGCGGCCGGGCGACGGTGTGTTCAACGCGGCGGGTATGGCGACGTACACGGTACGGCTGGCGGATCGGCTGGAGGGGTTCCTGCGGCAGGAGAAGTTCGTGGTGCTGCTCGGTGGTGAGTGCAGCAATGTGCTGGCACCGACGCTGGCGCTGAAGCGGCTCGGGCGGTACGGCGTCGCGTACGTCGACGGGCACTCGGACATCAGGACCGTCGACAACTCGCCGCACGTCGACGCGGCCGGGGGCGAGGCGCTGGCGCTGATCACAGGCCACGGGCAGCAGGACCTGACGAACCTCGAAGGGCGCGGACCGTACACGCGGGAGACCGACGCGGTGCTGATCGGGATCCGCGAGGACGACGACTACGCCGGCGACGTGGAGACGGCCGGCATCACGATGTACCGGGCCGCGAAGGTGGCGGAGGATCCGTCGGCCGTGGCTCAGGGCACGCTCACGCACTTCGACGGGCTCGACGGTTTCTGGGTGCATCTGGACGTTGACGTCCTGGACGCCGCGATCATGCCTGCCGTCGACAGTCCTGATCCCGGCGGTATCGACCACGCACAGCTCCGCGCCCTGCTCCGGCCGCTGCTCGCCGCGCCGAACTGCGTCGGTCTCGACGTGGGCATCTTCGACCCGGACCTCGACCCCGACGGCCGCTACGCCACCGAACTCACCGACACTCTCGTAGCAGCGCTGAGCCGATGACCTGAGCTAGCACCTCGTCAAGCAAGCGTGCTGTCGAAACTCCCCCGTTCCCTGGCTACGCGACTGCTTGGGGAGGATCTACTGCCCGATTCGGGGGCAAGATCCTCCCCAGATGCCCAGCCAGGGAGCCAGGGGCTCGGCCGTCACACGGCCGAACACGGCTGGCCACCGCCGGGCGGCGGCTGACCGCCCTGGTGGTTCACCCCTCAGTTTGTCCGTTCGGGAGCGGCACACGGGGGGCGAAGGGGCCACTTCAGGGGTGAACCACCCAAACAAGCCGGCCCGCGCTGTCGCGGCGGCCTTCGGTGGTCCATGGCCTGCCGTCTGTGGTGGCGGGTGGAGTGGCGTGGGTGTTGGCGGGTGGCTAGGGGCCCCAGATCAGGTCCTGGCCGTGGGGGGTGGCGGTGCCGAGGGTTTGGGTTTTGCCGGTGGGCCAGGTTTGCAGGGTGATGCGGTACTCGTAGCCGTCCGAGCCGCGTTCGTGGGTGAGGACGCGGTGCGGTTCGAGGCTCAGGTGGGCCAGGGGTGTTGTCGGGGTCGCCTGCGCACCCAGCTCCGTCAGGCGGGTCTCGATGGCGGTGCGGTCGGGGCGCCGGAGGTACTGCCACATGATCGAGTGCCACACCACTGTCACGTGGCCCTCCGACAGCTCCAGCCCACGCAGGAACGAGACGGCGTCCTCATGCCGTACGTCGGCCGACACCTCGCGGGCAATCCGGAGCGCGCCGCGCAGCCGAGCCAGGCGATCCGTCATGTCGGGCCAGACGTACGACGTCAGCGTGAGCGCGCCGTTGTCGGTCAATGGATCCACCGGCGCGATGTCGCAGCCGACGCGCTCGGCGATCCGCAGGCCTACTGACGGCACCCGTCCCGTCCAGGCCGACTCGAACACCACAGGACTGTCAGCCGGCCCGTACGAGGTCCCGTCTGCCAGGTACCGAAAGTGGTCCGCCCGTAGGTTCAGCCCCCCGCTGGCTCCGATCTCGAACAGCCGTACCGGCAGCGGCACGGCTGCGACCAGTTGCAACAGACCGCCGTACAGAGCGGCGGAACGGCCTACTTCGTTCGTCTGCGGCGGCTGGGTCAGCAGCGAGCGCACCTCCCCGATCCGCGCCTGCAGCACCTGCTCGAACGCCTCCCAGCCGAGCACGGGATCCCACGCACCGCCCGTGCTCGGGTAGAACGCCGCCAACTCAGGCACCGTGCCGGACAACACCAGGCCGTGTACGGCAGCCAGCAGCCGCAGCCCGATCGCCTCACCGAACGACCTGTTGTCGTACCCCTCCAGTACCTGCACCGACACCCCACCGACCTCGTAGTCGTCGACGAGCAGCCGGAGCAGTTCGGCGTACATCGGCGACCCCAAGTCCTCACAGGCGGTCGCTTGGCGCTGCAGTGCCTCTACAAGTTCCACGTAGGGAGATTAGAAGGTCAGGCGATCCAGCACCGACTTGGCGGTCGTCCGCGCGTCTTCCGGTTCGAGTGGGGCGCCGTGGCGGTCGGTCAGGTAGAACACGTCCACGCACTCCGCACCGAGCGTGCTGACATGCGCGGACCGGATGTCCGCACCAGTGGCGGCAATCGCCGCTGTGACGTCGTACATCAGTCCCGGACGGTCGTGAGCGCGCACCTGGAGCACGGTGGCCGTCTCGGACGCGTCCGGCAGCAGGTCGACGCGGCCGGCGACACGTGCCCGCGACGAGTCCCTCGCAGTCAGTCGCCGTACGACGTCCGACGAGTCCCGCAGCGCTACGGCCAGCCTGTCCCGGAGCCGCACCGGGTCGGGAGGCGATCCGGCCACGGTCCACTGCGAGATACCAAGGCCCTCAACGGACGTGACGACAGCGGACCGCACAGCCAACCGCTCCACTGCGAGTACCGCAGCAACTGTCGACAGCGTCCCCACCTGATCAGGTACGGCCACATTCACGCGGACGTCCCCGTGGTGCTCCGTCACCGTGAGACCAAGACGGCCAACACCGACCACCTGGTGCAGCACCGGCACCGGTACCGGCGCTGTCTCGGTCCACATGCTCTCGCCACCACCGGCCAGCTCACTGCGTACGCGACGACACAGCTCCCCCACCAGCCGCATCCGCCACGGTGACGACGCTGCCGGACCGGCCGCGCGGGCGTCCGCGTACGTCAACGCCTCCAACAGGTCCAGCGTCTCAGTGCTGCGCACTATCCCCACGACCAGGTCCACGGTCATCGGGTCCTCCAGGTCGCGTCGGGTGGCGACCTGCGCAAGCATCAGGTGCTGCCGGACCAGCAGCGTGATCGTGTCCGCGTCCGCGTCGTTGAACCCGATGCGCCGGGCCACACGAGCCGCAATGCGCGCACCGGTGACACTGTGGTCGCCGTCGAGCGCCTTGCCGAGGTCATGCAGCAGGGCAGCGACCAGTAAGAGATCAGGCCGTCGTACGTCGCGCACCATGGCGGACGCCTCGACACAGGTCTCCAGCAGGTGCCGATCGACGGTGTACCGGTGGATCGCCGACTGCGGCGGCCGGAACCGTACGGCGTCCCACTCCGGCAGGAGCCGCGAGACGTACCCGGCTTGGTCCAGCGCCTCCCACACCTCGAGCAGCCCGGAACCAGCACCGAGCAGAGCGCACAGCAACCGCCGCGCCTCGCCCGGCCACGGCTCCGGCAAGTCAGCAGCCGCCGCTGCCAGCCGTGCGCAGACAGCCGGCGACAGTACGAGCTCCCGGTCAGCGGCCACCGCAGCAGCGCGCAGGCCGAGCACCGGGTCGCGTTCAGGCCGCGCGTCTGGCATCAGCACGACCTCGCCCTCGTGCTGACCCACACCGTCGTCCAGGGCGAGCAGCAACGGCCCACCGGTCCGCTGACGCCGCCGCGACCGGGGCGGCCTGGTCATCAAGCTCTCGACGCGTCGCCACGACACGTCACATACGTGCGCGAGCCTCCGGCCGGTCGCGTACACGTGTCGCAGTAGCTCGTCCCGCCCCGACAACCCGAGCCCGGCCGCGACCTCACCAGCCAGGTCGGCAACCAGCCGGTCCGTGGCGCGGCCGGCCACCTCATGCAGTACGTCGCGGACCTCGAGCAGATCGCGCCGCGCCCGCTCCACCACCGGGTGCGGTACGTCGACCAGCCACGACGCCACCAGGGCACGCAGTACGACGGCATCCCGCAGACCGCCGTACGCCTCCTTCAGGTCCGGCTCGGCGAGGTGGGCGAGCTCTCCGATCGTGGTGGCGCGGTCTCGACACGCCTGCGCCAGCCCCGGCAGGCGGGACTTCGCCGTACGTCGCCAGTCCGCCATCAGGACCGACCGGAGTTGGAGCGTCAGGTGCGAGTCGCCCGCGACATGTCGTGCGTCAAGCAGCCCGAGCGCGACCCGGTCGTCAGCCGCAGCGGCCTGTTGTGCCTCAGCCAGCGTGCGGACGCTGTGGTCCAGCTTGGTCCTGGAATCCCACAGCGGGTACCAGATCTGGGCCGCCAGCTCGTCGATCCGTGGGTATCCCTCGGCGTGCACGAGCATCACGTCGAGGTCGCTGTACGGCGACAGCTCCTCACGGCCGTACCCGCCCACTGCGACGAGGGCGACGCCCTCGGTAGGTACACCGAGGGCGTCGCAGGCCTTCGCCAGCAGCAGTTGCAGCAGCTCGTCGGCCTCCTGGGCACGAACCCGCCGCTGCTCCGCACGGTCGATCATGCTGTCCGGCCGATCATCTAGAGCGCGTCTCCGTCCAGTTCGCCGGTGCGGACGCGGACGATCGTCTCGACCGGCGTGACCCAGACCTTGCCGTCACCGATCTTGCCGGTCTGCGCGGCCTTCACGATCACGTCCACCACGTCCGCGCCGTCGCCGTCCTCGACGACCACCTCGAGCCGCACCTTCGGCACCAGGTCCACCTCGTACTCGGCGCCACGATAGACCTCGGTGTGGCCCTTCTGCCGCCCGTACCCGCTCGCCTCGGTGACCGTCATCCCGGTGACGCCGAACGTCTCCAGCGCGGCCCGCACGTCCTCGAGCTTGTGCGGCTTCACCACCGCGGTGATCAGCTTCATGCGTTCGCCTCTTCTTTCTCGGAAGGCTCGGTCTTCTCCGAAGGCTCGGTGGCGTCATTGTCCTTCCCGGACGCCGCCGGTGCGGCAACGGGGCGGGCCGAGAGGACACCGCGCAGTCCGGCCGCGCTGAGGTAGTCGTACGCGGTCTCCGCGTGCTCCACCTGGTCGACACCGGTGAGCTCGTCGTCCTCCTTGATCCGGAAGCCGATGGTCTTGTCGATCACCTTGCCGAGGACGAACGCGACTCCGAACGAGTAGAGCCCGACCACCACGTTGGCCAGTGCCTGCCGCCCGAGCTGCCCGGCACCGCCGCCGTAGAACAGGCCGTCGACCGCGGACGGCGCCGCCGCGGAGCCGAGCAGACCGATCGCCAGCGAGCCGAACAGGCCGCCGACCAGGTGGACGCCGACCACGTCGAGGGAGTCGTCGAACCCGAGCTTGTACTTCAGTGACACCGCGAAGGCGCAGATGGCGCCGGCCAGCAGGCCGAGGATGATCGCGCCGATCGGGGTGACCGCGCCACAGGACGGAGTGATCGCGACCAGGCCGGCGACCGCACCGGACGCGAGGCCCAGCGTGGTGGCCTTGCCGTGGGTGAGGCGCTCCACGATCAGCCAGCCGATCACGGCGGCCGCAGTGGCCACCTGGGTGTTCACGAACGTGACAGCAGCCGTGGTGCCCGCGGTCAGCGCCGATCCGGCGTTGAAGCCGAACCAGCCGAACCACAGCAGCCCGGCACCGAGCAGGACCAGCGGCAGGCTGTGCGGCCGCATCGGGTCCTTCTTCCAGCCGATCCGCTTGCCGAGCACGATGGCCAGCGCCAGCGCCGCGGCACCGGCGTTCACGTGCACCGCCGTACCGCCGGCGAAGTCGACGGCCTTCAGCTTGTCGCCGATCCAGCCACCGTTGCCGTCGTCCAGGAACCACACGGAGTGGGCGACCGGGAAGTAGACCAGGCAGGTCCAGCCGACCACGAACGCGATCCAGCCGCGGAAGGTGGCCCGGTCGGCGATCGCGCCGGAGATCAGCGCCGGGGTGATGATCGCGAACATCATCTGGAAGGCGACGAACGCGAGCGTGGGCGTCGTCCCGCTCACCGCCTCCGGCGCCAGCAGACCCTTCAGGCCGACCTCGGAGAAGTTCCCGATCACGTGCCCGGAGTCACCGCCGAACGTCAGCGAGTAGCCGGCCACCACCCACAAGATGGTGACGACGGCGATGGTGGCGAAGCTCATCATCATCATGTTCAGCACGCTCTTCACGCGCACCATGCCACCGTAGAAAAAAGCCAGTCCCGGGGTCATCAGCATCACCAGGGCGGCACTGGCCAGCACCCAGGCGGTATCGCCGGCGTTGATCTCCATCAACGTCATCCCTTCCATCGAACGGGGGTGGCCGGCGTCCTCAGTCCGGGGAGGTCTCCACAACGCCGGGGAGCCCACCGCTCGGCCACTCCGCACACGGTGTCGGGGCGCGGTTTCAGCCGATCGGTCCGTTTGTTTCAGGCGTGTGACAAAGCGGGCTCCCAGGTGACATCGAGGTGACGGCGCACACTACGCAGCGGAGTGTGGCACTCTGGCCTGGACCACACGGGCCGCAGCCGCGCCACTGCACCCGTCTGACCTGGGGAACTGACGAAATGGAGCCGAACCACGGGGTAAGGCCGCGCCGCGGCCGGCCACGGGACCCGGAAGCCGAACCACGGATCCGCAGGTACGCCGTGCAGCTGCTGCTGGAGCGCGGATTCGACGGGATGACGGTGGACGACGTCGCCGAGGCCGCGGGGGTCGGCAAAGCGACGATCTACCGGCGGTGGGCCAGCAAGGAGCTGCTCGCCAACGACGCGCTGGCCGACCTGTTCGATCTGGAGATCCCGGACGCGGACACCGGTTCG
>DASSDE010001054.1:0-6515 GCA_035697365.1 Kribbella sp.
TTCGGCCAGTCGGCTCTGGTGGTGCGGGCCACGGTCTCCCCGCCCCGAGCAGCGGCGGGGGCGCTCCAACGGGTGGCGATGTGACCGGTGTGCAGCCCGACAGGACATGTGCGGTGGTCGGGTAGTGCGGTTGAGCGTGAATGTGCTCGCGCGTACACCGTCTCACCGGTGCACTACCTGTCGAGTTGTCCAGCTCCCGCCGGGCGCAGGTCCGCAGGTTGTAGTCCGGCATCAGCCGAATGGTTGATGTTGGGTCGAGCTCGTCGGGCGATGTGCCGGTGGTGGGTTCTCGGCGAAGCTCGATGCATGATCACGAGCAGCACGACGACACCGATCGTCGAAGTCACCAACCTGCGCAAGGCGTACGGCAGCCGGACCGTCGTCGACGACGTGTCGTTCAGCGTGAACGAGGGCGAGATCTTCGGGATCCTCGGCCCGAACGGCGCCGGTAAGACGACCAGCGTCGAGTGCATCGAGGGCCTCCGGGTGCCCGACGGCGGGAAGGTCCGGGTCGCCGGGCTCGACCCGATCGCGGACCACGCGGCCGTCACCCAGGTGCTCGGCGCGCAGCTCCAGGAGAGCGAGCTGCAGCCCAAGCTCACGGTCCGCGAGGCCCTCGAGCTGTACTCCGCGTTCTACCCGAACCCGGCCGACTACCGCTCGCTCGCCCAGCGCCTCGGCCTGGACGACCAGCTGGACAAGCGCTTCGGCGTCCTCAGCGGCGGCCAGAAGCAGCGGCTGTTCATCGCGCTCGCGCTGGTCGGCAACCCGCGGGTCGTCGTCCTCGACGAGCTGACCACGGGCCTGGACCCGCGCGCCCGCCGCGACACCTGGGAGGTTGTCGAGGACATCCGCGCCCGCGGCGTCACCGTCCTCCTGGTCACGCACTTCATGGAGGAGGCGCAGCGGCTGTGCGACCGGATCGCGCTGATCGACCAGGGCCGGATCACCGCCCTGGACACGCCGCAGGGCCTGATCAGCCGGACTGCGGGCTCCACGATCATCTCTTTCAACCCGTCGGCGCCGCTCGACGACGAGTACCTGGCCGCGCTGCCGGCTTTGGCGTCGGTCGAGCACAAGGACGGCCGGATCACGCTCGGCGGAACCGACGAGACCGTCACCGCACTGCTGACGCTGCTCGCCCGGCAACAGATCACCGCCCACCAGTTGCGCGTCACGGACGCCACTCTTGACGACGCCTTCCTCGACCTCACAGGAGCCACGAAATGACCGCGATCGACGCCTCCACCCCGGTCCGCCGGAGCTCGCCGCAGGCTGCCGTACTGCGGTCGGAAGCGCGGCTGTTCCTCCGCGAGCCGGGCATGCTGTTCTGGACCATGGGCTTCCCGCCCGTACTGCTCATCATCCTCGGATCGATCCCGAGCTTCCGGAAGGTCGACGACGGCCTCGGCGTGCGACTGATCGACGTGTACGTGCCCGTGCTGGTGATGGTCGCGCTGATCGTCACCGGTCTGCAGGCGATGCCGCCGCTGATCACCGGCTACCGCGAGCGCGGCATCCTGCGCCGGATGTCGACGACGCCGGTCCGCCCGTCCGCGCTGCTCACCGCGCAGATGGCGTTGTTCGGCGCCACCGGCCTCAGCTCGGCACTGCTCTGCATGGCGATCGGCCGGATCGCGTTCGACGTCAAGCTGCCGGGGCAGATCGGCGGCTACGTGCTCGCTCTGCTGCTGACCGCGATCGCCGCCCTGGCACTCGGCGCGCTGGTCTCGGCGCGGGCGCGGACCGCCCGAATCGCGACCGCGTTCGGGATGGCCGCGTTCTTCCCGAGCCTGTTCTCGGCCGGCCTGTGGCTGCCCGTCCAGACGATGCCGCACGCACTGCAGAAGATCGTCGAGGCGCTGCCGTTCGGTGCCGCGGTGCGGGCGCTCGACCAGGCTGCGGCCGGCCACTGGCCGTCGTGGTCCCATCTGGGCGTGCTGGCTGCGTGGGCGATCGTGCTGTCCGCGGCGGCGGCGCGCTGGTTCCGTTGGGAGTAGGTTCGTGCAAACTGGGCAGGTGACGACGGCCGACAGTGAGCTCGATCGGCGCCAGGCGGCTTTCCAGCGCTGGGCGCCGTACTTCCTGCTCGGCCTCGGCACGCTGCTGGCGATCGCGACCGCCGGCACCCTGATCCCACTCAGCAACGAGCGACAGGCGCAGGCCCTCGGGCTGGTCGCCACGGCGCTGGTGACGCAGCTGTGGTGGACCTGGAGCGGCCGCGTCCACCGAGGGCCGAACGCGATCTCGGTGACGTATTACATCTTGCGCTGGGCGATCGGGTTCGCACTGACGATACTGAACGGCTTCTTCGCCTTCTACGTCGTCGCCGGGTACTACGACGCCGACGAGCTGATCCCGGGCCGGAAGCGGCAGCGGCTCGCCCTGTTCGCCTGCACGCTGCCGATCGCCGGAGCGCAAACAGGCGGGTTCCCGCTGCACGGCACCGGGTGGGTGGTGTTCGGCGGCCTCGTGATCGCGAACAACGTCCTGCTGACCGTCGTCAAGCACTTCGCCGAACAGCAAGAGGCCCGGTCGCAGGCACGGGCCGACACCATTGCCGAGCTCGAGCAGGCGCACAAGGAGAACGCGGCGCTGCACGCCCAGCTTCTCGTCCAGGCGCGCGAGGCGGGCATCTCCGACGAACGCCGCCGGCTGGCCGCGGAGATCCACGACACGATCGCCCAGGGCCTGACCGGCATCATCGCTCAGCTCCAGGTGGTCGCGAACACCTCCGACCCGAAGGTGATCCAGGAACGCGTCGGCCAGGCAAGTGAGCTGGCCAGGCACAGCCTCGGTGAGGCCCGCCGCTCGGTGCAGAACCTCGCCCCGGCCGGCCTGTCGGACGACGGCCTGCCCGAGGCGCTGCGCAAGACGGTCTGCCAATGGTCGGAGCGGACCGGCGTGGCCGCCGAGTTCACCCTGACCGGTACGGCGCAGCATTTGCACGGCGAGTTCGCGGCGACCCTCCTGCGGATCACGCAGGAAGCGCTCGCGAACGTCTCGAAACACGCCGCCGCGACCCGCGTCGGCGTGACGCTCAGCTTCATGGACGACGAGGTGACGGTGGACATCCGCGACGACGGCAAGGGCTTCGACCCGCTGGCGATGCCGGCCCGGTCGGGGACCGGCGGCTTCGGCCTGGACGGGATGCGGGCACGCGCCGAGCGCATCGCCGGCTCGCTGACCGTGGAGGCCGAACCAGGCTTCGGTACGGCGATCTCCGCACACGTACCGCTGGTGCTCCATGCCTGACCCGGTGCGCGACATCTCGCTCCTCCTCGTCGACGACCACCCGGTGGTCCGCAACGGCCTGCGCGGCATGTTCGAATCCACGCCGGGCTTCACCGTGCTGGCCGAAGCGTCGGACGGCGTCCAGGCGGTCGAGCTGGCGGCGGAGCTCACCCCCGACGTGATCCTGATGGATCTGCGGATGCCGGGCGGCGGCGGGCTGGACGCGATCACCGAGCTGAATCGGCGCAAGATCCCGTCCCAGGTCCTGGTCCTGACCACCTGGGACACCGACACCGACACACTGCGGGCGATAGAGGCCGGTGCCACCGGTTACCTGCTCAAGGACGCACCGCAGGAGGAGCTGTTCAACGCCGTTCGCCAAGCCGCCGACGGCAAGACCGTGCTCTCCCCCACCGTCGCATCCCGCCTGGTGTCGGCGGTACGGACGCCCGCACCGACGCCACTGGCCGCGCGCGAACGCCAGGTCCTGGAGCTCGTCGCGAAGGGCACCTCGAACCGCGACATCGCCCGCGAACTGTTCATCAGCGAAGCGACCGTGAAGACGCACCTCAGCCACGTCTTCACCAAGCTCGGCGTCACCGACCGCGCGGCCGCCGTCGCCAAGGGATACGAGCAGGGCATCCTCGGCCGCCCCTAATATGACTGGCGGCTGCGGAGCGGCTGGATAGAATCGTCCTCGACGGGCGGCCGCCGGTTGGGGGCCGTACCGGGAATCTTCGTTGGAGAGGCTGCGGAATGGCTGAAGGCGTCTGGGGTCGGGTGCATCGCGACCTGCCCGGTCGGCAGGGCACGCGCTGACACGGTAGGTACGTGTCGTCGCGTGCTGCACAGGAACGCAGCACTGCGATGCTGCCGGCTCCGGCTGGGCATCTTTGATCCTGCCGTGTCGCAGATGGCCATTTGCCAGCTTCGACACCACAGCGCAGACAACCTTTGGGTAGTCGAACCTGGCACCGCTGCAACCTTGCGAAGGTGTCATGTACCCCCACGAAACGCAACGCCGCATCGTCGTCACCGGGATGGCTGGAGCCGGGAAGTCCACGTTGTCGCGTGCCCTTGCCGCCAAGTCCGGCCTGCCACTCATTCATCTGGACCTCTATTTCTGGAAGCCGGGCTGGACCGAACCGTCGGACGCCGAATGGCGTGAGAAACAACGTCGCCTGCTGGCCGACGACGCGTGGATTGCCGACGGCAACTACGCCGATACGCTCGACCTCCGGCTCGAACGCGCCGACACCGTCGTGGTTCTGGCCACGCCGTGGTGGCGGTGCGCGGGACGAGCGTTCCTGCGCGGCTGCCGCATGCCGGACAAGCTTCCTGAAGGATGTGAGTACTCGGCCTGGCAACGGCTGCGCGACGAGTGGCGTCTGATCCCGATCATCTGGCGGAACCGGCGTACCGAACTCGAACGCGAGCAAGCAATCATTGCCCGGCACGGAGAACACGCGACCCGGCACGTACTCAAGTCCAAACGCGCCGTCCGAGAATTCCTCGACCTCATGGGAAGGGGTCAGGGCGATGGAAGCAACTGAGAGGCGGCGTGCGGTGGCTGCGGCGATGGCGACCGCGTCGGAGCTCGACTTGGCCGTCGACGATGCGGTCGTTCTCAGCGACTCCAACCGACTCGTCGTCCGCCTGATGCCCTGCGACACGGTCGCCCGCGTCACCCCCGCAACGCATTTCGCCAGCGCAGAGCAAGAAGTGGAACTCGTGCGACGGCTGGCGCAGACGGACAGCCCGGTTGCCCCGCTCGACCCTCGGGTCGAATCACGGGTCTTCGTGCGGGACGGCTACAAGATCGCCTTGTGGGCGCACCTCGAGCCTGTGCAGGCTCGCACGCTCCCGTCGGCCGAGTACGCGCAGACACTGGCACGTCTTCATGCCGGCCTGCGGCAGATCGAGATCACGACGCCGCACTTCATGGACCGGGTGGCTGATACTCGACGAGACGTTGCCAGCCGTGCCGTCACTCCCGAGCTTTCGGATCCGGACCGGGCGCTGCTCGCCGGCACACTGCACGATCTGGGGCGATCGATCGGCAGCCGGCGCGGTGCCGAACAGTTGCTGCACGGCGAGCCGCACCCGGCCAACATCCTCGACACGAAGAACGGGCCGCTGTTCATCGACTTCGAGAACACCGCCCGTGGACCTGTCGAGTACGACCTGGCTTGGGTGCCCGGCGAGGTCAGCCGGCACTATCCCGGCGCTGACCAGGCTTTGGTCGGCGAGTGCAGGGGTGTCGTCCTCGCAATCGTCGCAACGCATCGCTGGATGGTCGACGACCGGCACCCGAGCGGCAGAGCATCGGGAGTGGCGTTCCTTCGCGTTCTGCGCGCGGGACCGCCGTGGCCGGCGCTCGACGAGGTCGTCTGGTAGAGCGACTCGAGCCGGCCGCGATTAGATCGGGGTACAGGTGTGGGCATGAAGGCCCACCGCAAACCTCAGGTGGCCCGTTCCGTCCGTCCACCGGCGGACGCGAGCGGGCCCTTCGTGTCCAGCTGGAGTGCTGTCGGCGAGTGCGCCGTCTTTCGTGTCGCCGGGGCGATCGACACCGGAACGCTGCCCACGTTCGACGCCGAACTGCGGCACGTGATCACCACGAAACTGCCGCGGGTCGTGGTCGACCTGCGCCGGATCACCGCGATGGAGTCGGCCGGTCTCGACGTACTCGCCGACGCCCACGACCTCGCCCTCGAGCACGGCGGCTGGCTTCGGGCGTCCGGTGCCGGGCAGTGGCTGGCCGACCTGATCCGCAGTACCCACGCCGCGCGGCCGGTGGACCACTACGCGACGCTTCCCGACGCCCTTCCGGCCTACCGCCGATCGGACGCCGGCCTCAATTCCAGCCGCTGAATGTGCCGCCGGCAATGGGCTTTCAGCGGTAAATCCCGGCGACTTTGATCAAATCCATCAGTAGCTTCTGAGGGTCGGATTTTACCGCTATAGTCACGCCGTGACGACATTTGAGCTCCGCTCTCCCGGCGGTCGCACGACCCGTACCGCGACCCTGACCGGTGGCACCGTCGCCGAGCAACCGACCACCGAGCCGGGTCTCCTGCACTACGTCATAACCCCCTCCCCAAGTGCTACTGAGACGGGGCTTGGGATGGGAGGCGGTTCGGCGGTTGGTTTGCGGTGGAGGTGGCCGGCAGGGGATGCGGTGACGTTGTGGCGGGCGACGCAGGGGTCGCGGCGTGAACTGCCGACCGACTGGGGTTCGCACCGGGAGATCCGATCGGTCCGCTCCGCCCCGGTCGCGG
>DASSDE010001055.1:0-3784 GCA_035697365.1 Kribbella sp.
ACGGCACGTACCGGCCGTCGCGGAACCCCTCGTGCCGCGCCGGGTCCAGCGTCACCCCGGCGCGCCGCAGGACCGGCGGATCGGCCGGGCGGCTGCGGCGGCCCAGCGCGAGCACCCGGGCCGCGAGCTCGGCGAACGCGAACGGTTTGGTCAGGTAGTCGTCAGCGCCGAGGCCCAGTCCCTCCACGCGGTCCGTCACCGCGGCCGCCGCGGTCAGCATCAGCACCCGGGTCGCGGATCCGGATGCCACCAGTTGGCGGCACACCTCGTCACCGTGGACGACCGGGAGGTCGCGATCGAGCACGAGCACGTCGTACTCGTTCACCGACAGCCGCTCCAGCGCGGCGGCGCCGTCGGCGGCCACGTCGACGGCGTGCGAGTCGTCGCGCAGCCACTCCGCGATCGCTGCCGCCAGCAACGGTTCGTCCTCGACCACCAGTACGCGCACGCACCCCATGATCCCCGACGGTCCCGTTTCCGCAGTGTTTCCGGTCCCGGAAACGGCCCGGAAACGGCGGACCGAGAAGGGTGTGGCGGAAACGAGAGGAGCACCGATGCGCACCACCATTCTGGCTGTGTCCGCCCTGGCGGCCGGCCTGATCCTGACCGGCTGCGGCGCCGACCAGCCCGACGCCCAGGTCGCCTCCGGGAGCGGAGCCGGACAGTCCACAGCACCGGCCACCGGACCGGCCACAGCACCGAGCAGCGCGGCCGGTCTCAGCCGGGACGAGATGGCGGTCAAGTTCACCCAGTGCCTGCGGGAGAACGGCCTGAACGTGCCGGACCCGGAGCCGGGCAAGGGGCCGATGCTGAAGTTCGACAAGAACTCCGGGGTCACCAAGGAGCTGGTCGAGAAGGCGATGGAGGCGTGCCGCCAGTACAACCCACAGTCGCAGGGCAGCGCCAACCCGCAGCAGCAGGAGAACGGCCGGAAATATGCGGAATGCATGCGGAAAAACGGCGTGGAGAAGTTTCCGGACCCGAAGCCGGACCAGCGCGGCATCATGATCGGCCCCGGGGTCGCGGACGACCCGGACTTCAAGACGGCACAGGCCGCCTGCCAGAGCATCCTGGCGGCCCGGTGATGCGCAAGGCACTCACCGCCGTCGTCGTCCTGGTCGCCGGGGGCGCCGCGAGCGCGTTCCTGGTGAACCGGGGCGACACCGGGCAGGCGGCGAGCCCGGCCGCGCAGACCCTGCCGATCAACACCACCAAGGTCACACAGCAGACGTTGAAGGACACCGAGACCGAGGACGGCACGCTCGGGTTCGGCGCCACGTCCGCGGCGGTCAACCGGGTCGCCGGCACCGTCACCGGCGTACCGGACAGTGGTCAGGAACTGCGGCGCGGGAACACCGTCTACAGCATCGACGACAAGCCGACGACGTTGCTGTACGGAACGCTCCCGGCGTACCGCAAGCTCACGGTCGGGACCGAGGGCACCGACGTGCTGCAGCTCGAGCAGAACCTGGACGCGATGGGCTACACGGGCTTCACCGTCGACGACGAGTACACGTCCGCAACAGCCGCGGCGGTCGAGGAGTGGCAGGACGATCGCGGCCTGGACGAGACGGGGATCGTCGAGCTCGGCAGTGTGTTGTTCGCACCCGGTCACATCCGGGTGGACAGCGTGCCGGCCGAGGAGGGATCGCCGCTCGGCCCGAACCAGCCGGTGCTCAACTACACCGGGACCACGCGGGCCGTCACGGTCCGGCTGGACGCGGCCGACCAGCGGCTCGCGACCCCGGGCGCGGCGGTCGCGGTCGCACTGCCGGACGGAAAGTCCGTTTCCGGAACGATCCAGAAAGTTTCCACGGTGGTGCTGCCCGCGGAAAGTCCCGACAAAGATCCGGAAACCAAGGTCGAGGTGATCATTGGGATCGCCAATCAAAAGGCAGTCGCGGCGTGGACCGCGGCCGCCACCGACGTCACCTTCACCGCGGCGGAGCGCAAGAACGTGCTGACCGTCCCCGTGGCGGCCCTGGTCGCACTCCGCGAAGGCGGGTTCGGCGTCGAGGTCACGGACGGGACGGCGTCGCGGTACGTGCCGGTGAAGACCGGTCTGTTCGCGAGCGGCCAGGTCGAGATCACCGGCACCGGGATCGCGGCCGGCACCACGGTGGGGATTCCGAAATGATCGAGCTGACCGACGTGACGAAGGTGTACTCGGGCGGGGTGCATGCGCTCGGCGGTGTGAGTCTGCGGATCGACCGCGGTGAGCTGGTCGCGATCGTCGGGCCGTCCGGCTCCGGCAAGTCCACGATGCTGAACGTGCTCGGGACGCTCGACCGGCCGACGTCCGGAACGGTCCGGATCGACCGGTACGACGTGGCCCGGCTGTCGGATGCGGGTCTGTCGGCGTTGCGGGCCACCCGGATCGGCTTCGTCTTCCAGCAGTTCCACCTGGCGGCAGGAGTCCGCGCGGTCGACAACGTCGCCGATGGGTTGCTCTACTCCGGGCTGCGGAGGTCCGTACGCCGCAAGCGCGCGGCAGCCGCCCTGGAACGCGTAGGGCTCGCGCATCGCCTGGACCACGAGCCGCACGAGTTGTCAGGCGGCGAACGGCAGCGCGTCGCGGTGGCCCGGGCAGTTGCCGGCGAACCCGCCGTACTGCTGGCCGACGAGCCGACCGGAGCGCTGGACTCGGCGTCCGGCGCGGGCGTGATGCAACTCCTCCGCGACCTGCACGCCGCGGGTACGACGGTCGTCGTCATCACCCACGACCGCGACATCGCCGCGTCGCTCCCCCGCCAGGTCCGCATGCGCGACGGCCACATCATCGAGGAGCTGACCGCATGAACGACGACTCTGTGCACCAGATCCGTACCGGAGCCGCCGAAACTCACGGACACCGTGCACAAAGTGCGCGGGAGCTGCGGGCGGCGCGGCTCGGAGTGCGCGACGTGGTTCGGGTCGGGGCTGTCGGGTTGCGGACCCGGCCTACCCGGGCGTTCCTGTCGGCGCTCGGGATTGCCATCGGGATCGCGGCGATGGTGGCCGTGGTCGGGATCTCCTCGTCGTCACGGGCGGAGCTCGACGGACAACTCGATGCCCTCGGCACCAATCTGCTGACCGTCACGCCGGGCACCCGGCTGACCGGCGAACAGGCCCAGCTCCCGCTCACCGCGGAGGCGATGGTCGGCCGGATCGCCCCGGTGCGCGCCGAGTCCGCGGTCGGCAAGGTCGACGACGCGTCGGTGTACCGGACCGGCAAGATCCCCGCCGTCGAGACCAACGGGATCATCGCGTACGCGGCCCGTACCAACCTGCTCGACACCATCGGCGCCGGGATCCGCAGCGGAAAATGGATCGACGCGGCCACCGGAAACTTTCCGGCAACTGTGCTCGGCGCCAGCGCGGCGGAGCGGCTCGGCATCACCAAGGCCGGACCGGACACCCAGGTACTGATCGGCAACACCTGGTTCACGGTGCTCGGCATCCTCGCGCCTGCCGCGCTCGCACCTGAGCTGGACAGCGCCGCGCTGATGGGCTGGCCGGCCGCCGCCAAGCTGTCGTTCGACGGTCACCCGACCACGATCTACACCCGCTCCGACGACGCCCAGGTGGCGACGGTCAGATCGGTGCTCGGCGCGACGGCCAACCCGGAGGCTCCGAACGAGGTCGAGGTCTCGCGCCCGTCCGACGCGCTCGCCGCGAAACAGGCCGCAGGCCAGGCGTTCACCGGGCTGCTGCTCGGTCTCGGCGCGGTCGCGCTGCTGGTCGGTGGTGTCGGGGTCGCGAACATCATGGTGATCTCGGTCCTCGAACGCCGCGCCGAGATCGG
>DASSDE010001056.1:0-12330 GCA_035697365.1 Kribbella sp.
AGATGTGCCCGACATGCGGGGCACCCTGCACCGTCAGCCCACAGTGGTAGATCCCGACCTTGCCCGGATGGACCGGTGCGAAATCTCTCACTGCTGCCGTTGCGGTGTCGTACAAGCGAAGTGTCACCGGTCAAGGGTAACTGGAAGTGGCACTCACCCTTGACAAGATGTCCGCAGCACACCACTCGGGAGGACAGGTCAGTTGTCGAACCAAGGGCCGTACGGGCCGCCACCAGGGCAGTACCCGCCGCCGCCGCAGCAGTATCCGGGGGCGCCGCAGTACGGCCCACCGCCCGGCGGCCCACAAGGCTGGGGCCAACCGATGGGCCCACCGCAGGGCTCGCCGATGGGCCCACCCATGGGGCCACCAATGGGCCCGCCGATGGGTCCACCCATGGGTCCGCCGATGATGCGGCCGCCGATGGGGCCCGGCTTCGGGTTCGGGTCGAACGGCTATCCGCCGCCGCCCAGGAAGAAGAGCAAGGCCGCGGTGTTCGTCCTGGTACCGCTGGTGCTGCTCGTCGTCGGGGTGGTCGGCCTGCTGACCGTGAGCCGCATCCTCAAGCACAACGGTGACGACAGCTACACCCAGCCCGAGCCGACCTACACCGCGACCACCAACCCGACGGAGGAACCGACAGATCCTCCGTCGTCCGCGCCGGTCACCACGGAGCCGACCGAGCCCGCCACCACCACGACGACCACCGAACCGAGCACGACCCGGACGACCCCGCCCGAGCCGTCGGACATCGACCTGGTGGCCAAGAACAGGATCTACAAGACCGGCGTACAGAAGACGGTGAACTGCCGCGAGTCGGGTGCCCGCGCGAACAGCGTCACCAACGCACGCAAGTACTACAACAACATCCTCTCCTGCCTGGTGAGGGCGTGGCCGGCGCAGGTCAAGCTGGCCGGCGGACGGTTCGTCGCACCGCACCTGATCGGCTTCCTCGGTACGGCCACGACACCGTGCGGCGGGAACGCTCCGAGCTCGTTCTACTGCCCCACGAACCGCACCATCTACATGGACGCGGCCAACGACATCGCGCAGTACAAGAAGTACGTGACCTATTCGAACCGTACGGAGGCACTCGCGTTCCTGCGCGCGGACATGACCGACACGGTGGCGCACGAGTTCGGCCATCACATCCAGAACATGACCGGGATCCTGCAGGCGGAGACCAACCTCGAGTACGAGTACACCGGGGACAAGTCGCTCGAGTTCAGCCGCCGTACGGAGCTCCAGGCGACCTGTTTCGGCAACGTGTTCATGGGCGCGAACAAGACCAGCTACAAGATCACCGGCCAGCTGAAGAAGCAGCTCGACTACCTGCACTCGCACGAGGGCGACGAGTACGGCTCGCAGCGGGACCACGGCAGCCGTGAGGTCGTCCCGCGCTGGGCGAACGCCGGTTTCAGCACCCGGAGCCCGCGGTCCTGCAACACCTTCACGGCGTCACCGAAGTACGTGCGGTAAATGATCACCAAACGCACGGTGTAAAGGGTTGATTTCCTCCATGATGGGTAAGAGCAAGGCCGAGCGCTCTGTCCGCCCCTCATCGCTCTGGAGGAAAACCGTGAAGTCCGCCCTTTTCACGGGTGCCGCCGTGACCGTTGGCCTGTTGATGGCCTCCGTCGGCTCCGCCCAAGCAAGCCCGGTAAGTCCGGAGAACCCAACTTCGACCACTGCGGCGCACCAGCCCACCGCGCAGGCCCGGCAGCACGGCATCGACCGTGCCGGCGACGCGTACATGGGCTGGGCGCAGCACCCCACCACCGCCAGTACGGCCGCCACGCCGGCCGTGATGGCACCGGCCGCCTCGGTCGAAGGCATTGACGTGTCCAGTCACCAGGGCAACGTCAACTGGGCCTCGTACTGGAGTGCCGGCAAGCGGTTCGCCTACGTGAAGGCGACCGAAGGCAACTACTACACGAACCCGTACTTCGCCCAGCAGTACAACGGGTCCTACAACGTCGGCATGATCCGCGGCTCGTACCACTTCGCCACTCCGAACGACTCCAGCGGCGCCAACCAGGCCACGTACTTCCTGGCCCACGGCGGCGGCTGGTCCAGGGATGGCAAGACGCTGCCGGGTGCGCTCGACATCGAGTACAACCCGTACGGTGCGACCTGCTACGGGCTGAGTGCGTCCGCGATGGTCAGCTGGATCCGCGACTTCGCCAACACCTACAAGGCCAAGACCGGGCGCGACGTGCCGATCTACACCAACCTGGACTGGTGGAGCCGCTGCACCGGGAACAGCACCGCCTTCAACTCGACGAACCCGCTGTGGGTGGCCAGGTACGCCTCCTCTCCGGGAACGCTGCCGGGCGGCTGGCCGTTCCACACCATCTGGCAGTACAGCTCGTCGCCGATCGACCAGGACCGCTTCAACGGCGACATGTCCCGGCTGCAGGCGCTCGCGAACGGATAACCGGTTGCCGCGGTCGCATAGTCTCGATCGGTGACCTACGCACTGCCGATCGAGACTGACCGCCTGACCCTTCGACGCTACGTCGAGACCGACTACGACGACCTGCTGCGGCTGCAGTCCGACCCGGACGTCGCGCGCTACCTGCTGCACGACGCGCGGACGCCGGAACAGGTCAAGGAGGCCCTCACCGGCCGGCTGGCCGATGTCCCGATGGACACCGACGGTCAAGCGCTCACCGTCGCCGTGATCCTGCGGGACACCGGTCAGCACCTCGGTGAGGTGACCCTGTTCATGAACAACACCGAGCACCGCACCGGCGAGCTCGGGTACGTCTTCCACACCGAGTCGCACGGCCACGGGTACGCCGCGGAGGCCTCGGTGGAGTTGCTGCGCCTCGGGTTCGAGGAGCTCGGCCTGCACCGGATCATCGCCCGGCTGGACGCCCGGAACGAGAGCTCGGCCAAGCTGCTGCGGCGCCTCGGCCTGCGCCAGGAGGCGCACTTCGTGAAGAACGAGTTCCTGAAGAACGAGTGGACCGACGAACTGGTCTTCGCGATGCTCTTCGAAGAGTGGGACAAACGCTCGTAAGTTTTTCCCACGGCACGCCGCCCCAATGACAGCGACTGCCCATCGAGCTACCGTCGGGGTATGAACTCCGCCCGTTCTGTCACCGCCCTTGTTGTGGGTGCGGTTGTGCTTACTGCCGGCGCTCTGCCGAGCGAGGCTGTGAAAGTTGCTCCGGCGCGCGAGATCGCGTACCGGACCTGGACGTCGAGCGCCGACTTCCTGGCCGGGGAGCAGCACGGCACGACCGTGTCCGACGGTGCCCTCATGTTCGGTACGCCGACCGGCACCACGTCGTACGTCGATCCGTTCGGCGACGGCACCGCGAAGACGTACGACCAGACCAGCTGGGTCTCGCCGCACGTCAGCACCGGCTTCGGTCTGACCGAGCTGGTCGCGTCCTGGAACGCGACGACCCCGCCCGGCACCTGGATCGAGGTGTCGATGGCCGGGACAACCAACCTTGGTACGACCAGCAAGTGGTACGTACTGGGGCGCTGGTCCGGTGGCGACGACACCGCCGCCGGCGACATCCACCGGACCTCGGTGCCGAGCCAGGGCGACGCGGACGGATCCGTTGCCGTCGACACCTTCCAGGCCGCGACCGGCAAATGGCTGGACCGCTGGCAGCTCAAGGTGACGCTCTACCGGCTCAGCGGTACGGCACAGTCCCCGGTGGTCCGTTCGGTGGGCGCGATGGCCTCCCGGCTGCCGTCCGACAAGAAGGTTGCCGCCAGCCCCCTCGGTGGTGCGGAGGGCATGGTGCTCGACGTGCCGACGTACTCGCAGGAGACCCACATCGGGCAGTACCCGCAGTGGGACGGCGGCGGTGAAGCGTGGTGCTCCGCGACCTCGACCGCGATGGTGCTGGACTACTGGGGCGCCGGACCGACAGCTGCCGAGACGGCCTGGGTCGATCCGTCCTACAGCGATCCGCAGGTGGACCACTCGGCCCGGTCGGTCTTCGACTATTCGTACGACGGCGCGGGCAACTGGCCGTTCAACACGGCGTACGCCGGTTCGCGCGGGATCGATGCGTTCGTGACGCGACTGCGATCGCTGACCGAGGCGGAGCAGTTCATCAAGGCCGGGATCCCGCTCGTGGCGTCGCTGTCGTTCAAGAAGGGTGACCTGCCCGGTGCGGGCTACGGGACCAACGGGCACCTGATGGTGATCGTGGGCTTCGACCAGGACGGCAACGTGGTCGTGAACGACCCGGCGTCGCATCTGATCGCCAGCAACGACCAGGTACGCACGACGTACGACCGGACCGCCTTCGAGAACGCCTGGGTGCCGCACTCAGGCGGACTGGTCTACGTGATGCACCCGGAGGGCACGGCGCTCCCTGCACCTGCCGGTCCGCAGCACAACTGGTAGGAGCTTCAGAAACGACAGAGCCCGCCACGCCGGGGCGGCGTGGCGGGCTCTGTTTGTGCGCTGACTAGCGGGCGAACAGTGCGCCCGTCAGGTTGGTGGTCAGGTTGCGGAGGGAGTCCGGCAGGTACTGCAGGTGCCAGCCGCTCGGGCCGCGGTACCAAGGGAAGCCCTCGTCCGCCTCGTCCGGTGTGGTGTCGGTCGCGACCAGTGCGTCGATCCAGCGCTCCGAGCCGCCCAGTACGACGGCGTACGGCAGGGCGCGCGAGCAGAGCTCAGCGTGCTGGTCGGTCGGCAGTTCGCTGACGTCCATCTCCAGCAGCTCACCGCGGATCGCAGCGACCTGCCCGAGCACGCGGCCGGCAGCCGGCGCCTTGGCCGGCATGTAGCGGCCCACCACAAGCAGACCGACACCGACAGCGGTGATCGCGAGACCGAGCAGACCCCAGGTCGACAGCAGCGCCAGCAAGATGGTCGCGATCACTCCGACCACGGTGGTCACGATCCCGATCGTTGCCCACAGCGACCGGGTCCGGTCCGGGCGCTCGGTGAACCAGCCGCGCTTCACGACACCGTCGTACAGGGCGTCCTGAACCTGGGCGAGGTTCTCGCGGACCTGCTTGCCGAGCTCGGAGACCAGCACCGAGTCGGCGTCGCCGAAGATCGCACGGATCAGTACGTTCTCGTAGCGCTGCAGCTCCTCCGACGGCGCGTTCGAGACCCGGCGCAGCTCCCAGTCCGGACGCGCGTACTCGGTGCTGTGGTCCAGCTCGGTGATCGTGATGTGACCGCGGACGGCCAGGTCGATGATCGTCGCGGTCACGTCGACCGGGTCGATCCGCTCGTCGATCAGCGTGCCGACCTCACCGGGGCGCAGGTCGGACGGCGGCGTGAAGTCGATCCGCGCATCCGTACCGAGGCTGAACAGCGACGCCGGTACGACGCGCCGCGGGTCGACCTGGTCGCGGCCGCGCAGCCGGTACAGGGCGAACAGCGCGCCGGCCCCGAGCAGCAGCACCAGCAGCGCGGTGATCAGCTGCGCGGTGTCGGTGGAGAAGGCGCGCTTGAAGGTGTGCCGGTACTCGACGATCGAGTTCGCCGCGATCTGGTCCTTCGGGAAGCCGACCACCATCTTGACCGTGTTGCCGGGCGGCAGGTCCGACTGCACGAACGTCGGGCCGGCGGTCTCGCCGATCTGCGCCATCGTGCACGGAACGTTGCTGTTCAGCGGACCGGCGAAGCAGGCGACGTGCGAGACGTCCGGGACGCTGAAGACCGAGTTCACGTTCTGGATCGGGAGGCTGATCCCGGTCAGCGGCGAGAACTGCAGCTCGGTGCCGTCCAGGGTCTTCGCGACCGCGCCCTTCACCGTGTACGAGAACTCGAGCTGCGTCGTGGCGCTGGTGACGTCCGGGACGGCGATCGACGTGACGTCGCCGTCGGTCTTCACCTCGGTCTTCTTCTCCTGGCCACCCGCCTTCACCTGCAGGTCGTCGATCTCCTGCACGTGGTCGATGTCGTCGGGCAGATGTTCGCGGGTCACGATGAACCGGGTGAAGGTCCCGGTCACGTTGCTCAGCTTCCAGGTCTCCGCGACCCGGAGCAGGCCGTCACGTTCCACCCGGACCTGGCTGTCGTAGTTGGTGACCACCGGGTCGGCGGTCGCACTGCTTCCGGCGGCGTCCGCGGGGACAGCGGACAGGCCGAGCAGGCCGAGGGCACACAGGGATAGCCCGAGGAGACGTAGACGCATCGCCCAATCACACCGTAGAGAGAGGGTCAGGTTGACACCGCGCACCCTAGCGTCTGGCGGGTGTCAGGCAACCAACGGGCTCCCGGACCGGCAGGGAAGTTGAGCCCGCACTCCGGTAGCGTCACGGACGTGTCAGGCAACCAATGGGGACCACCGCCCGGTCAGCAGTACCCACCTCAGCAGCCTCCTGGGCAGCAGCCGCCCTGGCAGCAAGGACCTGGGTACGGTGGCACGCCACCGCCCGGACGCCCGCCACAGGGACCTCCGTACCAGGGCGGACCGCCGCAAGGACCGCCGTACCAGGGGCCTCCTCAGGGACCGCCGCAGGGACCTCCTCAGGGTCCGCCTTTTCAGGGGCCGGGACCTGGTTTCCCTGGGCAACCGTTCCAGGGGCAGCAGTTCGGCTGGGGCAGTCCGCCAGGTGGACCGCAGCCGCCGAAGAAGGGCCGCGGCCCGATGATCGCCGTCTTCACGGTGCTCGGACTGCTGGTCCTTGGCGTCGTCGGACTGAAGACCGTCTCCTTCGTGCTGAAGCACAACGACAGTACGACGACGAGCAGCCCGAGCATCCCGACGTCCAGCGCGACCTCGACCGAGCCCACCGAACCCACCGTGGGCCCGTCGACCCGGAACGTGCCGACCCCCACCCGGCCCACCACGACCCGGCCGACCACGCAGCCGCCGCGGCCGACCACGACCCGGTCGACCACGACCAGCAAGCCGACGACCAACCCCGGTCCCAGCGACAGCGACCTCGTACTGAAGAACAGCCTGTACACCAAGGGCGGGGCGATGGCATCGGTGCGCTGCAAGGAGTCGAAGTCGCGGCCGAGCACCGCGGCCGGCGCCAGGGCGAACTACAAGAACCTGCTGGCCTGCCTGAACAAGGCGTGGGCCCCGATCATCACCAAGGCCGGCGGTCGATTCCGCGCGCCGCGCCTGGTCGCGTGGAGCGGTTCGGTGACGTCGCCGTGCGGTACGTACCAGGATTCCTACACGCCGTTCACCTGCAGTACGAACGACACCATCTACATGAACATGACCGAGGACCTCGGCAACTACAACCGCTACTCGCAGAGCTACCAGAAGATCTGGGCACGGATGTGGATGCTGCACCAGTTCGCGCACGAGTACGGGCACCATGTGCAGATCAACATGGGCATCTTCCAGGCGTACGCGCGGATCCGCTACGAGCGTCCGACCGAGGCGATGGAACTGCAGGACAGCCGCCGGCTCGAACTGCAGGCGTCCTGCTTCTCGGACATCTTCATCGGCGCGAACCGGAGCACGTACCCGGTGACCGGGGAGGCACAACACCAGTGGCGCTGGCTGATCGGTCACGTCACGGACCTCAAGAACGACCACGGCGACGCGAACAACCACCAGTACTGGGCGCTGCGCGGCTACAACGCGCGCAACGCCAAGGCATGCAACACCTTCGCTGCCTCGGCCGCCAAGGTCCAGTGACCGCGCGACAATCCTCATGCGAACCGACTGGCCCAACTAGCTAGCCTGGTGGGTCCGGATCGCGGAGTATGTCCGGGGGGAGGCGGCCTACGGCACCCCACCAACCAGCTACACCCAGCAGGGTCGTGAGGAGCATCGATGTCGGACAACTGGAACCAGCCCCCGGGGAGCGACCCGGCTGAAGATCAGCCGAACCCCCCACAGGAGCCCGGTCCCGGCCAAAACCCCCCACCCCACCCCAACCCAAACCAGAGCGATTCCAACCAGAGCGGCTCCAGCCAGGTTGGCGGCGGCCAGGCCGGCTCCAGCCAGGTCGGCGGGGGCCAGGCTGGCTCCAGTTGGCACAGCTCGGGTCAGGGTGGTGCTGGCCAGGGTCGGCCGGGCGAGAGCTGGTTCAGTAAGAGCAGCACTGGTGATGGTGGTGCCGCCCAGGGAGGTACTGGGCACGAAGGACCTGGCCACGGCGGTGCTGGTGGTGCCGGCGCAGCTGGCGGTGCAGGTGCAGCTGGCGGTCCGGGTGGTGCTGGCGGTCCGGGTGGTGCTGGCGGTCCGGGTGGTGCTGGTAATCCGGGTGGTGCTGGTGGTCAGGCGTCGGGTGGGTGGTTCGGCTCACGGGACAACGAGGCAGGCCCGCGGGCTCCCGGCGAAGCACAGCCAGGTCCCGCCGAGGGACAGTCCTCGAGCTGGTGGTCCGGCGACACCGAGGCCAAGCGCGAGTTCCAAAGCCCCGACCAAACCGAAACCCCCGCCAACAACTGGTTCGACGGCGGCTGGGACCCCACCCGCCGAGAACACCCCGACCAACCCGCCCCACCCCACACCAACCCCACCACCCCAGGCAACCCAGGCAACCCAGGCAACCCAGGCAACCCAGGCTCACGCCAACCAGGCCCCGGCCCGTCCCGCCCCGGTTGGTCCGCCCCGGGCCAGTCCACCCCGAGTCAGTCCGGCACTGGCCAGCCGTCCCCGGGTCACCCCGGCACTGGCCACTCGGCCGCGCGTCAGTCCGGCGCCGGCCAGCCGTCCCCGGGTCACCCCGGCCCCGCGCAGTCCGGCCCCGGGCAGCCAGGCCCCGCGCAGTCCGGCCCCGGGCAGCCAGGTCCCACGCAATCCGGCGCCGGTCAGCCTGGCGCCGGTCACTCGGGTCCTAGTTGGTCCGGCCCGAACCAGCCCGGTCCCGGGTCCCCTGGCTCTTGGCAGCCCGGCCCAAGCCAGCCGACCTCCAACCGGCCCCACTCGAACCAACCCGGCTCGAACCAACCCGGCTCGAACCAAGCCGGCTCGAACCAACCTGGCCCCAACCAGCCGAACGCCTGGCAGCCGGACCCCAACCAGTCCGCCCAGTGGCAGCCCACCGGCAACCAGCCGGGCCAGGGACAACCAGGCACCAACCAGCCACGACCAGGTCAGTCAAACCCATGGCAACCCGCCCCCGGTCACTCCGCCCCGGGCCGGTCGGGTGCTGGTCAGCCGACTGCTGGTCAGCCCGGCGCAGGTCAGTCGGGTACTGGTCAGGCCGGTGGGGGTCAGGCGGGTGCTGGTCAGGCGGGTGCGAATCAGCAGGGCTGGCAGCCCAACCCGACTCGGCAGTCCAACCCGGACTGGTCCCCGTCGACCCCGGCCTGGTCACAGTCCGACTCACCGCAGTCTGGCTCGTCCGCTCCGTCCCAGTCCGGCTCCGGGCAGACCGGCTCCGGGCAGTCCGGTGCTGGGCAGTCCGGCTCCGGGGAGTCTGGGTGGGGTGGGGAGTCGTGGAATTTGCAGGGTGTGGATGGGTTGGAGGATGGGGGCGGTTCGGCGCACGGCGGTTCTGTTGGGGGTGCTCAGGCGCACGGTGGTTGGTCGCCTAGCCAGTCGGAGTCGAGTGCCTGGCAGGCCTCGCCCGCGCAGCAGACACCACGTGAACAGTCCGGTCCGCACTCCGAAGGCTCCTACCTCTGGGGTTCGCAGGGCGACCAGAACCAGCAACCCCAACGCGGGCAGGGCGACCCGAGCGGCCAGCACACCCCAGGTGGCCAGCAGTCCCAGCCCGGTCAGGGTGGGGTGGCTTCGCCTTGGAGCCAAGCGCTTCAGGGGCAAGGGCAGCAGGGTGGTGCCGGGCGGCATTCGGCGCCTCAGGGTGGGCAGCCGGGACAGATTGGACCGATGGGGCAGCCGGTGCAGCAGGCACCGACCTGGCAGTACCCGCCGATCCCGATTCCGCAGCCGCCGGGCGGTCGCCGTCGCCGCAAGAAGAAGCTGCGGCTGACTCGCCCGCTGCTGATCGGCCTGGTCGCGCTCGCCGTACTGGTGGTCGGCACCGGCGTCACGCTCATCGTCCGCAGCATCGGCGGTGGCGACGCGGAAGCGAAGCAGACCCCGACGACGGCCCCCACGACCGCCCCGGCTTCGGAGTCCCCGTCGCCGTCACCGTCGGAGAGCCCGTCTGCGTCCCCGACCCCGACCGGCCCACGCGGCCCGACGGTCGACGAGGTCGTGAAGGGCAGCCGGCTGTACACGATCGGCCCGGTCGCGGCGTCGAAGTGCGTGGAGCCGCCGTTCGCCCCGGTCACGCTCGCGGCCACTCAGCAGTACTACGCCCGGCTCCTGCCGTGCATGAACCACACGTGGTGGCTGGCGATGAAGAAGGCGAATCTTCCGTTCCGCAACCCGAAGGCGGTCGTGTACGTCGGCAAGCGCACGTCGCCCTGCGGCATGCAGCGCAGTGTGCGGGCGGCGTACTGCCCGGCGGACGAGACGATCTACCTGCCGTTCAGCGTCGACAACACGGCGTACAAGCGGAACCCGGTGTACGCACGAGCGATCATGCTGAACACGTTTGCCCACGAGTACGGGCACCACGTGCAGAAGCTGAGCGGGATCCTCGCCGCGTCGATGACGCGCGCGAAGTCCATGTCGCCGAACCAGCAACTGGCCGAGAGCCGGCGGCGTGAACTGCAGGCGACCTGCCTCGGCTCGGTCTATCTGGGTGCGAACGCGACGTTCCTCCCGATGAGGGGCCCGCTGCTCACGAACTTCAAGCTCCTGATCGCGCACATGGGCGACGACTACTCCCGGCCGCGGGTCCACGACCACGGCAACCGGGTCAGCAACTACCAGTGGTCGATCGCCGGCTTCAACAACAAGAAGCCCGACTCCTGCAACACCTTCACCGCAGCCGACATACGCATCAACTGACCCGCACCACCCCAAGCCGGTCCCTCTCCAGGGACCGGCTTCCACACATCCCCACCCGGCAGTGCCCGCACTTCGTTGAGTCGTGGATCTTGGCAGCGGCGCGGGAAGGGGATGGGGAGGATTTTCTGCCCGATCTGGGAAGACTTCTTCTCCAACTGCGGCTGCGGTGCTCGTGAAGAGGGCCTCACGGTGGGCACCGGAGTCGGCTTGACCCACGAGGTGGTGGGTTCGCCCTCGGCATGCAGCTCGCGAACCCACCATCTCAGCGGTTGACCGCTGAGATGGTGGGTTGTTCCGCAGCGCAGGCCGGGTGCTGGGGTTGGCTGGTTGTGCTGGTACCGGCCGGGTGGGGTTGGCTGGTTGGGGTGGGGTTAGTTGAAGAGGCGGCGGGCTGTGGTCAGGGAGCCGCCGAAGGAGGTTACGAAGTTGCTGAGGGACTCGCCGATGTCGGAGAGGTGCCAGTTCTCGGGGCCGGAGTACCAGCCGATGCCGGCGTCCGGGTCGTCGTCGTCATCGGTGGCGGCGATCTCCAGCGCCCACTTCTCGGTCAGGCCGAGCACAGCGGCGTACGGCAGGCAGCGGGATGCGAACTCGAGCCGGTGGCTCTCCGGCAGGTCGACGGACGTCTCGTTCGCCAGGTAGTGCTGCAGACCGGCCACGCGGCCTAGTACGGCGGCTCCGCGCGCTGTGCGGGCCGGTGCGATCTGGCCGACCAGTGCGAGCACCAGACCGGCCGCCATCACCGCGAGACCGACCAGTGCGAACTTGCTGACGATCGCCAGCACGATGGCCAGTACGACACCTGCGCCGAGCAGCACCACACCAGCGGTCGTCCAACGGTTCCGCACCGCGTCGGGACGGTTGTTGAACCAGCCCTGCGTGACAACATCGGCGTACAGCTGCTCGCGGACCAGGTTGAGCCGCGGCCGCAGCGCCGGGCCGAGTGCCGACACCAGGACCGAGTCGCCGTCGGCGAACACGGCGTCCAGCAGCGCCTTCTCGTACGCGAGCAGCTCCGGACCGCCCGGGTGCAGCCGCTGCAGCTCCCAGTCCAGCTTGCCGAAGTGCGAGTCGCGCGGCTGCTCCACGATCGTCAGATAGTTGCGTACGGCAAGGTCCAGCAGCGTCGCGGTGATGTCGACGACGTCGGCCGACTCGTCCACCACGGTGCCGACCTGGCCGGGCCGGATGCCGTCCGGCGCCGCGAACTGCGGACCGTCGGCGCCGTCGAGCACCGGACGCTCCGGTGCGCCGTGCCCGACCTTCCCGGCGTCGCGCCCGCGGAAGAACCACAGGCCCACCGCGCCGAGCAGGCCGATCCCGAAGACGATCACGGCCAGCCCGCCGGTCGTCGAGTCCACCGTGAAGGCGCGTCCGAGCGACCAGCGGGTCGCGTACTTAGCGTTCGGCTGCACGGTTGCCTGGTCGCTCAGCCCGGTCAGGAACGTCACCCGCCCGGCCGCCGGTACGCCGTTCTGCTGGATCTCCAGCTCCGCCGACTCACCCAGCTGCGACGTCGTACACGGCATGCTCGACCCGGTCCGGCCCGCGAAGCAGGTC
>DASSDE010001057.1:0-2284 GCA_035697365.1 Kribbella sp.
TGCAGAAGCTGTCGTGGACGCTGCAGGACAAGAAGCACGACTTCGAGCGGGTCGAGGTGGCGGTGCTGCCGCCGTTCACCGACATCCGCAGCGTCCAGACCCTCGTCGACGGCGACCGGATGAAGATCAAGTACGGCGCCCAGGACGTCTCCAGCAAGGACTCCGGCGCGTACACCGGCGAGATCTCGGCGGCGATGCTCACCAAGCTCGGCTGTACCTACGTACTGACCGGCCACTCGGAGCGTCGGCAGTACCACGCCGAGACCGACGAGCTCGTCAACGCCAAGACCGCGAAGGCGCTCGAGGCCGGCCTGACCCCGATCATGTGTGTCGGCGAGGGCCTGGAGATCCGCAAGGCGGACGGTCACGTCGAGTACTGCCTCGGCCAGGTCGACCGCGGCCTCGCCGGGCTGAAGCAGGACGACGTCCGCAAGCTCGTCATCGCGTACGAGCCGGTCTGGGCGATCGGGACCGGTGAGGTGGCGACGCCCGAGGACGCGCAGGAGGTGATCGCCGCGATCCGGGGCCGGATCGAGGAGACGATCTCACCCTCGGTCGCCGACTCGGTACGGATTCTTTACGGTGGATCGGTGAAGATGGCCAGTGCAGGTGGCATCATGGCCCAACCGGATGTCGACGGCTGCCTGGTCGGAGGTGCGAGCCTCCAGGTGGACGAGTTCGCCGGCATCTGCCGTTACCTGGACCTTCAGTTAGGCTACTCCTCGTGATTCTCGCTTTCTCGATCGTCGTGATCGTCTGCAGCCTGTTCCTGACGCTGCTGGTACTGCTGCACAAAGGCCGCGGTGGCGGCCTCTCGGACCTGTTCGGTGGCGGTGTGTCGTCCAGCCTGGGCGGCTCCTCGGTCGCCGAGCGGAACCTGGACCGGATCACGATCGGTGTCGGTCTGGTCTGGTTCGCCGCGATCGTCGCGCTCGGCCTGCTGTACAAGCTCGGCTGAGGGGGACGGGTTCCCGTGGCTGGTGGTGGCAGTGCGATTCGTGGCAGCCGGGTCGGTGCCGGGCCGATGGGCGAGGCGGAGCGCGGCGACACCGCGCCCCGGCAGCGCATCGTGTTCTTCTGTGCGAACGGGCACGAGACCGCGACCTGGTTCGCGGTCGAGGCGGCCATCCCGGAGGAGTGGGACTGTCCGCGGTGCGGTCTGCCGACGAGCACCGATGTGAACAACCCGCCTCCGCCGCCGAAGATCGAGCCTTACAAGACGCACCTGGCCTATGTGAAGGAGCGTCGCTCCGAGCAGGAGGCCCAGGAGATCCTCGACGAGGCCCTCGAGAAGCTGCGCGCCCGGCGGGCGCGCGGCGAGGTCATCTACTAGACACGTACGCCGTGACAGCCTGGACCGACGCGCTCGGTCCAGGCTGTTGCGTTTGGTGCCCGGAGCGCTGCGGCCAGCTAAGGTCTGCGGCATGAAGTCGTCGATCGCGCCCGTCCGTTGGACCCCGCCGCCCGCCCCGCCCGTACGGCATCCGAAGAACGTCGACGTGGAGGTCGTCGCGCTGCCCGGCAAGGGGCCCGAGGACACGCTGATCGACGACGACGGCAGTGTCCTCACCGGCCTGTACGACGGCCGCATCCTGCGTGTCTCCGCGGACGGCCGGACGATCAGTACGCTCGCGGACACTGGCGGCCGGCCGCTCGGCCTGGAGTGGCTGCCCGACGGCAAGGTACTGATCTGCGACGCGAACCGCGGCCTGCTCACCCTGGACCCAAGCCTCGCCGCCGACAACCGGATCGCGACGCTGCTGTCCGATGTCGACGGCCATCCGATGCGGTTCTGCAACAACGCGGATGTCACCGAGGACGGCACGATCTACTTCACCGACTCGTCGACCCGGTTCGGGATCGACGAGTGGATGGCCGATCTGCTCGAGCACTCGACGACCGGCAGCGTGTACCGCCGTACCCCCGACGGCGAGGTCACCAGGCTCGCGACCGGCCGCGGCTTCCCGAACGGGGTCGCACTGAGCACGGACCGCCGGACGCTCTTCTGGGCCGAAACGGCGACGTACGGTCTGTACAAGCTCGACCTCACCGCCGACGGCGCGGAGCCGGAGCAGATCGCCGCGATCCCGGGCCTGCCGGACAACATCGCCCGCGGTTCGGACGGCCTGATCTGGGTCGCGGTCGGCTCGCCGCGCAACGCCGTCCTTGATCTGCTGCTGCCGAAGCACCCCGCGTTCCGGAAGGTGGTCTGGTCACTGCCGGACGCGCTGAAGCCGAAGGCCGCGGACATCATCGAGATCCAGGCGTACGACGAGAGCGGCAC
>DASSDE010001058.1:0-9343 GCA_035697365.1 Kribbella sp.
CGTCGCCCGCGTCCAGAGCGTTCAGGAGATCGAGTGCACGGCCCATCGCGCGCCCCCACAGCTCGGTTGCTTCGAGCCACGATTGCGCCTGGTCGACGAAGGCCGGGTCGATCACTCCGGCGCGGATCGTGGCCGGCGCGGTGGTGATCGCGTTCACCTTCGGCCGCAGGGCAGCAATCGCCTGCGCCCGTTGGCCGGACCGCCACAGCTGCCAGAACGTGTCGACGGCCGCACCGAAGACCGGGGCGCTGTCCGGGTGCAAGGTGCCGTCGTAGGTGTTGAGGTCGGCGAACACCTGCAGCGCGGCAGCCGTCCGCGGATCACCGCCCGCACGCTCGGCAAGCGCACGCAGCCAGGACGCCTGGGCGTCGTACTTGGCCGGGTTCCAGCTGAGTTCGGCGAACGAGTAGAGCGCGACCTTGCTGACCGCCGCTTGGTTCATCGGGTTGGAGATGACGCCGACGACGCTGTCGGTGATGGCCGGCTCACGTCCGGTGTACGGCGCCAGCAGCAGGCGGCCGGCAGCGTAGTCGTTGACGGGGTAGTTGTCCCAGATGAGGATGTCGTGACCGAACACCGCCTTCGCCTGGGCGGCCTGCGCAGCGGTGGTGGTACGCGGGACGACGCCGATGCCCGTCCAGTGCACGACCACGTCGCTGTCGAGCTGCTCCCGGATGGCCTGCTTGTACGGTGACTCGCTGACGTTGGAGTACTCCGTCGGCACCATCTGCAGCGGCGCGACGTCCGGCTTGGTCTCCACCCACTCGCGCTGCACGCGGTTCAGCAGGTCACTCTGCGCACGTCCCGCGGCACCGCCCCCGGTCCCGTACTTCGCCTTGTCGGCGTCGCAGTGCCAGGTGTTGTAGTCGATGTCGTCGAGCGGGACGTTGAACGACCGGGCGCCGACGTCGTACAACGCCTCGAACTTGGCGATCAAGGCCTGGAAGTCGGCGTCGGAGGTGTAGCAGATCGACAGGCCCGGCGACAGCGCGAACGTGAAGTCGACCTTGTTCTGCCGGGCGCGAGTGACCAGCTCGGCGAGCTGTGCGAGCTTGTCGGCCGGGTACGGGTCGCGCCACTGCTCGCGGTGGTACGGGTCGTCCTTGGGCGCGTACTCGTAGGTGTTCATCCGGTGCTCGCCGAGGTAGCTGAGCTCGTCCAGCCGGTCGGCCTGCGACCAGGGCGTGCCGTAGAAGCCTTCGATCGCGCCGCGGTAACGCATCGCCGGCCAGTCACGGATCGCGACGCCGGGCAGCCAATCGCGGCCCGGACGTGCCTGGATCAGCTGCGCAAACGATTGTGCGGCGTAGTACGTACCGGCACCGTCGACTCCGTCCAGGACCGCCTGACCATCGCCCGCGGCCAGTACGTATCCCTCGGCGGGCAGCCCGGTGCTGTCCTGGATGCGCAAACGCTTGAGCACCGCCGGGTCGCGCCCGAGCCAGATCGTCGTCGGCGTCTCCGGGTCGGCGCCGTCCGTGGTCCGGATCGTCGTCACCCCAGCCCGCTCGAGCGCCTGCCGTACGACCCGTTCGGCGTCGGCGTCCGTGCGCGCGGTCCGGACCAGACCGACGACCGGCGTGATCGGGAACCCGTCCGTGCGCTGCACGAGCTGTTGCGGTTCCGGCGAGACGCGTGCCGGCGCGGGAGGCGCGGCGGGTGCCTCTTGTGGAATCAGGGCAAACGGGGCGGCCAGGGCGAGCACGCTGACAGCAGACCGGAGCAGGCGCATCGAGTCTCCTCGGACAGGCGGGTGCCGCCAGTTAGCCATTGCGCAGAAGTGCTCGTCAAGGGCTCACCACAGGCAGCTTCAGGCATCTGATTCACAACCCGACACGGCACACCGGTTCGAATGGACAGACCCGGCGGGCTGAGGCTTCATAAATCCTGTGAGCACCCAGCATTCGGCGCGGCGGCTGTCCCGCCGGAAGCGACTCGGCAGCGTCGCGAGCTGGACCGTGTTCACACTGATGGCCCTCGTGATGTTCTCGGTCGGCGTGCTGACGCTGATCTGGGGCATCCACCGGATCAGCGACCTCGGTGACCTGTCCGCCCACCAGGAACGCGCGGTCGGTCAGATCGTTGCCACCCGCAAACTCCCGTCCGAGCCGCAGGGAACCGGTGGCCGCACCGAGGTCACGATCGGCTTCAAGGCCCCGGACGGCACATTCCACACCACCACGCAGACACTGCAACTCTGGAGCCGCGCCCGGCACACCGGCGACAAGGTCGATGTCGTGTACGACCGGCGCAACCCCGACTCGTTCTACGCCACGTCCCTAGGAGTCGAGCGCCTCCGCGACATCCTGATCCTGCTCCTGGCCGTCACGCTGCTGATCGGAGCGCCTGCCGCGTACATCGTCTACGCCCGCGACGCGCTGTAGTACCGGCGACTACCGACCCCGACGGGTGGGCACAGGACAGGTATGGCGCAGACAACGCATGCAGTACGGACACCCAGGGCGCCGCAGCTCAGGTATGTCAGGACGCTGATTTGTGACGCCGACCGACTGTGGGACCTGATCACCAAGCCGGACCTTGTGAGCGACTGGCTGGGTCGGACACTGCTGAGCGACACGGAGTACGGCGGATTCGTGGTCACCACCGGTGCGCACACTCAGCAGATGGGCCTCGTGACAACCTGTGAGCCGCCGCACTACTTCCACGCGACCTTCAATGACCCGCCACACAACCCGACCACGGTCCTGGTGGACGTCGTCCCGGCCCGCCACGGCGCGCACCTGATCCTCACCCAGGCCGGCATCCACCACGCCCGCCTGGCCCACTACGACCACTTCTGGACCACAGCCCTAGACAAGCTGACTCGGTCGATGGGCGGCGGCGCCTAAGGCGTCACCATGATCTGGGCCGCGTTGCTCTTCAGCGAGGCGTTGGCCCAGCGGAGCTGGCGCAGGGTCTGGGGGTGACAGGCCTTGGTGAGCGCCAGCAGTTCGGAGTCCTTCAGGGCCTGGGCGGTCTGGGCCAGAACCTCCCAGTCGAGCGAGACACCGGCCGCCTTGCGGTGGATCTCGCGGAGGTCCTTGAGGAGCAGCAGCGCCGGGTCGTGGTGGCCGCCGATCAGCTCCGCGGTCTTCTGCCGGACCGTCGCCAGCAGCCGCGATTCGTCCTGCGGCTCGGCGTCCAGGTCGACGTCGTAGTTCTTGCCGTGTTTGGACAACTCCCGGACATGGTCCTGTGACCAGCGGGCCAGGTCCCGGCCGAGATAGAAGATGTCGTGGTCTGTACGGTGCCTGCTGGAGACCTGCAGCAGTTCCGCCGCGAGATCGTTCTCGGCGCGGTGCAGTTCCCGGATCGCCAGGCCCACCTTGTTCGTCATCGGTCGCTCCCCTGGGCCGCGAAGTGCTCGACGACCGTGGCCTCGATGCCGCCGACGGTCGGCCGGATCCCGCCACCCACCGGCTTGGACGCCGTCGTGGTCGGTGCCGCGGACGGCGCATCTCCGACGGCGACCCGCTCGACGCGGGCGGCGGCACATTTGAACAACGGTTGTTTCGAGCACGGATCCCAGTCGGTGACGGTCAGCTCGTTGGCCGCCCGCTCGTGGGAGCCGTCCTGTTCGTCCCAGTAGCCGTAGTGGAACGGCAGGAACAACGTCGCCGGCCGGATGCCACTGATCCGCAGCCGCGCCTGCACGCTCCCCCGCGAGGTGCTGACCCGGAGCAGATCGCCTTCGTCCCAGCCGTGCAGCTCCGCGTTGTACGGCGACATCTCGACCCACACCTCGGGCGCCGCGTTCCGCAACTGCCGAACGCGTCCGGTCTTCGTGCGGGTGTGGAAGTGATACAGCGTGCGCCCGGTGGTGAGCAGGTACGGGTACTCCGGCGTCGGCGGATCGTGCGGCGGCAGATACTCCGCCGCCTTGAGTACCGCCTTCCCCGACGGGTTCATCGCCTGGTACTCGACCGGATCCACCGGCGCGCCGGTCACCAGGTCCTTGCCGTAACTTTCGCAGTACGACGGTGTGCTCCAGAACTCGCCGTCCGCGTAGATGCGCTCCGTACCGTCCGGATGCTCCGCGTTGCACGGCCACTGGATGCCACTGCCACCGCGCAGCTTCTGGTAGCTCAGGCCGCTGTAGTCGCAGGGCCGCCCGGCGCTGCATTCCTTCCACGCCTCGAACGCACCCTCGGCGTCGGTCCACTTCACCAGCGGCTGCCCGTCCTTGTCCTTCAGCCCGAGCCGCTGCGCATAGTCGATGAAGATGTCCAGGTCCGCGCGCGCCGTACCGGGCGGCTGCACGGCCTTGTCCGACAGATGCACGGTCCGGTCCGCGTTCGTGAACGTCCCGGTCTTCTCGCCCCAGGTTGCCGCCGGCAGCACCACATCGGCGAGCTGCGCGGTCTCCGACAAGAAGATGTCCTGGACGACCAGGAACAGGCGCTCCTGCGTCAGCAGCTTCCGGATCCGGGCCAGTTCGGGCAGGGACACCGCGGGATTCGTCCCGCTGACGTAGAGGAACCGGATCGAGCCGTCCTCGACGTACCGCAGCATCTGCATCAGGTGCGTCGGCTCGGAGTAGTGCGGGATCTGCTCCGGCTCGATGTTCCAGATCCGCGCGAGATCGGCGACCTGCTCGTCGTTCGCCCAGTTCCGGAAGCCCGGCAGGTCGCCGTCCGCACCGCACTCGCGGGTGTTCTCCGCGGTCGGCTGACCGTTCATCTGCAGGATCCCGCAGCCGGGCCGGCCGAGCATGCCGCGGATCACGTTGATGTTGTTGACCTGCACCGCGGCAGCCGTTGCCTGATGGGACTGGTAGAAGCCCTGCAGCACGGTCGACAGCAGTCGCTCCGCGGTGCCGAGCAGCCGGGCCGCGGCCCGAAGGTCCCCGGGCTGTACGTCGCAGATCTCGGCCGCCCACTCCGGGTCGCAGTCGGCGACCTGCTTCTCGAGTTCGTCGTAGCCGACCGTGTGCCGGTCCAGGTAGTCGCGGTCGACCCACTCGTTGGCGATGATCTCGTGCAGGATCGCGTTCATCAGCGCGACGTTCGTCCCGGGTTTCGGCGCCAGGTGGATCGTCGCGGCCTCGGCGACCGGCGTGCGGCGCGGATCGACGCAGAGGATCTTCGGCGGGTTCGGGCCCGCGAGGCGGTCCAGGATCCGGGTCCACAGCACCGTCTGCGTCTCCGCCATGTTGTGGCCGTACAACGCGATCACGTCGGCATGATCGATGTCCGTGTACGAGGCAGGCTGACCGTCACACGCGAACGTCTCCTTGAGCGCCGCCGCCGCGGTCGCCGTACACAGCCTGGTGTTGCCGTCCATGTGGTTCGTGCCGAGGCCTCCGTGGCCGATCAGCGCGAGCGTGTAGTACTCCTCGAGGAACAACTGACCGGTCGTGTAGAAGCCGACCGAGCTCGGGCCGCGCTCGGCGAGCAGTTCCTTCGTCCGGCCGGCGACCGCCGACATCGCGGTCTCCCAGTCGGTCTCGACGAGCCGTCCGTCCCGGCGGATCAGCGGCGTGGTCAGCCGGTCCGCCGAGTTGTTCGCCTGGTACCCGAACAGGTCCTTCGGCCCGAGGCGGCCGTGGTTCACCCGGTCGACGGCCCGGCCGCGGATTCCGACGATCCGGCCGTCCTTGACCGCGATGTCCAGACCGTCACCGTTCGAGTGCAGGATCGTCGCGGACTGCACCCACTCGTCGACGTCGGCCGGCCGGATCCCGTCGTCCAGTCGCAGGTCGACCCGTTCCGGCCAGTGCTCCCCCGGCCCGTACGGTGCCCGGCTCCCCCACGGCTCGGCGATCCTGTCGATCTTTCCCATTCCGGCCCGGTGCCCCTGCCATACCCCGGCAAACTGCTCAGAGGTGTCTCGCTGGGTACTGGGAAGGCCAGGCGCGACGGAAGGCAGGCGGCATGGACCCGGTCTCGTACGAGCGTGACGACGAGACGTCCGGCGAGCGTCTCGACCGGCACTGGAGTGAGTTGCTGCAGGAGTTGCGGCTGGTGCAGACCGGGACGCAGATCCTGTTCGCGTTCCTGCTCGGGATCGCATTCCAGAACCAGTTCCACACCGCTGACGGGTTCACGCATGCCGTCTACGCGGCGACGCTGATCGCAGCCGCGCTCGCGGTCGCGCTGTTCCTGGCGCCGGTGGCGTTCCACCGGATCCTCTACCAGCAGGGACTGCGCGACCGGCTGGTCGTGATCGCCGACCACCTGGCCCGCGCCGGAATGGGGTTCCTGGTGGTCGCGACCTCCGGCGGGTTGCTGATCGCGCTGGACGTCGTACTCCCGCGCGGTGGGGCCGTGGCGGTGGTCGCGGCCGTACTGGTCTGGTTCCTGGCGTTCTGGCTGGTGCTCCCCGCCTACGTCCGGCACCGGCACCGGTGATTTCGCCGGCTCCGCGATGCATGATGGGGAAGTGACAGACACCCAACCAGCGGCGGGCACGGACACCTCGCGAGCCGCCGACAGTTTCTCGAGGCTGGCGCTGGAGATGCACGACGCGGACGGTCTGGAGGAGACCGTGGACGCGGTGGTCGACTTCGCGATCCAGGCGTTGCACTGCGAGTACGCCGGCGTCGCCCTGCGCGCCACCGGTGGCCGGCCGGAGATCCCCGCGGTGACCGATCCGGTCGTCGCCGAGATCTACACGTTCCAGCTCGCCGGAGCGGACGGGCCGTTGGTGCAGTGCATGGAGCAACGGGCGGAGGTCGACATCCCGGACGTCGCCACGGAGGCGCGGTGGCCGGAGTGGGCGCGAAGGGTGCTTGATCTCGGCGTGCACAGTGTGCTCGACGTACCGCTGTGGACCAGCACCGGCGCGGTCGGTGTGCTCGGTCTGTACAGCAAGCGCCCGGTCGCCTTCGGACCGGACGAACGCGCGATCGCCTCCATCCTCGCCCGGCATGTCGCGGTGGCGGTTGCGACTGCCCGGCGTGAGGAACACCTGATGGTCGCGGTCGACGCCCGCAAGCTGGTCGGCCAGGCAATGGGCATCCTGATGGAGCGCTACAACCTGGACGGCGACCAATCGTTCCAGGTGCTGCGGCGTTATTCCCAGGACACCAACACCAAACTGCACGAGGTCGCCCGCGCACTCATCGAAAGCCGCCGGCTGCCCAACACGTGACATCGGCCCTCCTCACGGCAAACGGGTTTCGAGCAGTCCGTAGTGGTCACCGGGACCATTGATGGCGGGTTGAGGAGGATCAAGTGGGACGTGTTGTGGTGGTGACCGGAGCCAGTGCGGGTGTCGGGCGGGCGACCGCGGTCGCGTTCGCGCGCCGTGGGGACAAGGTTGCGCTGCTCGCGCGCGGCGAGGCCGGGCTGGAGGGTGCCGTCCGCGACGTGACCGACGCCGGAGGCACCCCGCTGCCGATCGCGGTCGACGTCGCGGACCATCAGCAGGTCGAGGCGGCCGCGGAACGGGTCGAGCAGGAGCTCGGGCCGATCGACGTCTGGGCGAACGTCGCCTTCACGTCGGTCTTCGCGCCGTTCCTGGACATCGAGCCGGCCGAGTTCCGGCGCGCCACCGAGGTCACCTACCTCGGGTACGTCAACGGGACCCGCGCGGCGCTCGCCCGGATGAAACCGCGCGACCACGGCACGATCGTGCAGGTCGGATCGGCACTCGCGTACCGCGGGATCCCGCTGCAATCCGCGTACTGCGGTGCAAAGCATGCCGTACAGGGCTTCCACGACTCGCTGCGCTGCGAACTGCTGCACGACAAGTCGCACGTGCGCGTGACGATGGTGCAACTGCCGGCCGTCAACACTCCGCAGTTCTCGTGGGTGCTGTCCCGGTTGCCGAGGCATCCGCAGCCCGTACCGCCGATCTTCCAGCCCGAGGTCGCGGCCGACGCTGTCGTCTACGCCTCCGATCACCCGCGGCGTCGCGAGTACTGGGTCGGCGGGCCGACTGCACTGACGCTGATCGCCAACAAGTTCGCCGCCGGGCTGCTGGACCGCTACCTTGCGCGTACCGGCTACGAATCGCAGCAGGCCGACCTGCCCAACGAGCAGGCCACCAATCTCTGGGGTCCCGCCGACGACCGCAGCCGCGACTACGGCTCCCACGGCGTCTTCGACGACCGCTCCACCGGCCGCAGCTATCAGGTCTGGGCGTCCCGGCACCGCGGACTCGTCGCCGGCCTCGCCGGCAGCGCCGCCGCAGCCACCATCTACCTGACCCGCAACCACCGGTAGCCCCGCGGTCGCTACTCGAGCTGATCAGGCATGGTCTGATCAGGCGTGGTCGTACCAGGCGACCGCCGAGATCCGCCAGCCTTCCGGGGACCGGACGAACTGGATGGTCTTGTTGCCGCCACCCTCGAACGGCTCCCCGTCGCGGACGCCCGACTTCTGGTAGCTGCTGAACCGGACCGCGAGATCGCCGTCGATCTCGGTCCGCTCCGTGACCTCCCACTCGGAGAACTCGGTCAGTCCGCCGTCGGTGAGCAACCGCCGGCGCGGCTCGATGAAGTCCTCCACGCCGTACACGGTGAACTGCGGCGCGGTGCACACGATCACACCGTCGGCAAGCATCAACTTCCGGATCCGGTCGACGTCCGGCGCCTGACCTCCCCGGTTGTCGAAGGCGCCGAGGAACTCGGTGGTCAGACGGTCGATCTCAGCCTTGGACATGCGCGCGATCCTAGCCTGTCGGGATCAGTGGTTCCGCGGTCATGTGACGGTCTCCTTGAAGGTTCGGAGCAGTGGCAGCCAGACGGACATCTCGCCGGGACCGCGGTTCGCCCAGAGGGCGTACGGGACGAGTTGGATGTCCAGTGGGCGGGCCGGCGCCGGGTCCAGTTCGGCGTACAGACGGTTCTGTGGCGGTGTTGAGACGACGGCTGCCGACGCGCGGAGCAGGACGTGGCCGGCGAACAGGCCGGTGCCCGGTGTCTCGGTGATCTTGGTGGTCTGCGGGACGCCGAGGTTCTCCAGGCCGACACCGTCGGGGAGATCCGCGCTCTCGACGCAGTAGACGACCGGTCCGCGCGTGATGCAGACCTGATTGGTCGCCTCTTCGACGAAGTGGTGTGCGGTCAGGACGCGCGGGCGGAGCGGCAGCCGTACGTCGACCGTGTCGGTGTGCCACACGCGGTCGATGACTACGTATCCACGGTCCACAGCCTCCACCGGCACACCCTCGATCTCGATCCCGTCGGCCCATCCTGGTACGCGGATCCGCAGCCTGCCCCGGACGGGACTGTCCGCACGGATCTGCAGCCGGATGCCACCCGTGACCGGGAAGTCCGTCTCCTGCCGTACCGTCACCGGGACGCCCGCGAAGCTCGTACTGACTTCACCCGCCGCGTACTGATGGATCCACAGCTCGTCCTCGCCCTGGCCGTAGACGTAGTACGGCAGCTCGGCGG
>DASSDE010001059.1:0-3563 GCA_035697365.1 Kribbella sp.
GCAGGCCGCTGGCGAGCGACTCGAGGCCGGCTTCGCACACGGCCGCCGCCGCGTATCCGTCCCAGGCACTCGGACCGTCGATCTCACCGCGGACAGTGGCAGCGACCCAGCGCTGCACCTCGAGGTCGTAGGCCTGCTCGAACCGGCTCCGGAAGTCGGCCGGCATCGCGCCGCCCCACTGCCCGCCGGCCCGCGTGAATACGCCGGATCCGAGCCCGATGGTCGCGCTGCCCCGTTCGGCGACGGCCTCACACCGGACCTCGTACCCGACCTGGAAGTTCACGAACACCTCCACGTCGGCCATCGCCCCGCTCGCCAGCTCGAACACGGCCAGCTGCGGATCGAGGACCCCGTCGCCGACCAGGCTCGTCGGCTTCGGCGTACGCACCGTGATCCGGGTGATCTCCTCGCCGAACAGCCAGCGCGCGACGTCGACCTCGTGCACCATCGAGTCCCGCACGATCATCTCGCTGCGGAACGACGGCGGGACTGTCTTGTTCCGGTGGACGTTGTGCAGCAGCAGCGTCCGCCCGAGCTCACCGGAGTCGAGCAGCTGCTTCAAGGCGTCGTACTCCGGGTCGAAACGACGCATGAACCCGACCTGGATCAGACCCCGACCGAGCTTGTGTTCGGCCTCGACGACGCGCAGCGCCGAGGCCGCATCCATCGTCAGCGGCTTCTCACACAGCACCGGCTTCCCGTGGTCGAGGCAGGCGAACAGCTGCTCCGCGTGCGCGAACCCCGGCGAGGCGAGAATCACCGCGTCGATGTCGTCGGCCGCAATCAGATCCAACGGATCCTCGACCACCCGAACATTGTCGTACGGAGATCCGCCCGCGTGCCGCGCCGTACCGGCGGAGTCACCGCGCGGACGACCGCCCGCCGGCAGATCTGCCAGCCTGGTGGCGAGTGCCTCTGCGCGGGCCTGATCGGCGTCGGACACCGCGACCAGCCGGGCGCCCGACGTCTTCCGGACCACGCGCTCGGCGTGGTCGGCTCCCATCACACCGACGCCGACGATGCCGACCCGCAGCTCGCTCATGTTTCCTCCCCGTCCTGCGGCCGTGGTGCCCCCTGACCCGGGTCCACGACAATTCCAGGATCGATCTCCCGCAGCTCGTGGCTCAAGGCCTCCAGCTCGGAACCGCCGGCCATCTCGGTCGTGAGCTGCTCGAGCGTGATCTCGGACCGGTGCGTGTCGAGCGCCACCCGGCCGAGCTTCAGGATCACGAAGTGGTTGCCCACCAGGTACGCGTGATGCGGGTTGTGGGTGATGAAGATGACCCCGATGCCCGCGTCCCGCGCCTTCACGATGTACTTCAGCACGACGCCGGACTGGTTCACCCCGAGCGCCGCCGTCGGCTCGTCGAGGATGAGCACCTTGGCCCCGAAATGGATCGCCCGCGCGATCGCGACGCACTGCCGCTGCCCACCGGACAGCTTCCCGACCGGCTGCTCGAGATTCGGGATCGAGATCCCCATCTTGGACAGCTCCTCGTGCGCGATCCGCTTCATCTTCGCCGCGTCGAGCTGCCGGAACGGTCCCTTCACGATCTCGTTGCCCAGGAAGAAGTTCCGCCAGACCGACATCAGCGGCGCCAGCGCAAGGTCCTGATAGACGGTCGCGATGCCGCTGTCGAGAGACTCCCGCGGCGAGGCGAAGTGCCGCTCCTCACCGTTCACCGACATCCGACCGGAGCTGTAGTCGTGCAGGCCGGCGATGATCTTGATCAGCGTCGACTTGCCCGCACCGTTGTCGCCGAGCACGCAGGTGATCTCGCCCTGCCGGACCGCCAGCGACACCCCGCGCAGCGCGTTGACGTTGCCGTAGCTCTTGCCGACGTCCTCGAGCAGCACGATCGGCGTGTTCGGGCTCGACGTCGCATCATCCGCGAACGACTCCGTGGTGGTCATCGCGCCTCCGCCCTGTTCTTGACGACCAGGTTGACGATGGTGGCCAGCAGCAACATGGCGCCGAGGAACGCCTTGAACCAGTCCGGGTTCCAGCCGGCGTACACCACCCCGAGCTGGACCATGCCGAAGATCAGCGCGCCGACCGCTCCGCCGACCACCGAACCGTAGCCGCCGGTGAGCAGGCAGCCTCCGACGACGGCCGCGATGATGTACAGGAACTCCTTGCCGACACCTTCACCCGACTGCACAACGCCGTTGGAGTTGAACAGCAACTGCATCCCGGCGAACCAGGCGAAGAAGCCGACCGCCATGAACAGCCCGATCTTCACCTTCTTCACCGGCACACCGACCGCGCGGGCCGCTGCCGCGTCGCCGCCGGCCGCGAAGATCCAGTTGCCGATCTGGGTCTTGAGCAGCACCCAGGCAGCGATCGCGGCGAACACGATCCACCAGACGATGATGATCTTGATCGTGATGCCGCCGAGTTTGAACTCCGACGCGAAGATTGCCTTCGCCGCGTCGAACCCGTCCATGTCGCTGATCGAGTTCGACGCGACGGCACCGGAGGTGATCCGGGTGACCGCGATGTTCAGGCCCTGCAGGATGAAGAACGTGCCCAGCGACACCAGGAAGCTGGGCAGTCCGGTCCGCATCAGCAGCCAGCCGTTGAACGCGCCGATCGCCAGCGAGAACACCAGGGCGATGACGATGCCGACCCAGACGTTCAGGCTGAACTGATAGGAGAAGATGCCCGCGGTCAGGCCGGAGGTGGTCACCGCGACACCCGCGGACAGGTCGAACTCGCCGCCGATCATCAGCAGCGAGACCGGCACCGCCATCACACCGATCAGGGCGGCCTGGTAGAGGATCGTGCCGGTGTTGTCGATGTTGCGGAACGGCGGCGCAGCGATCAGGAAGAACACCAGGATCACGGCCGCGCCGACCAGTGACCCGATCTCCGGCCGGCTGAGCAGCCGGGCGCCGAGGGATCGGGTGGAGACGCGGTCGTCCGCCGAGACGGGTGAGGTGATGGACGATGCCATGGCGCTACCTCAGCGGGTCCCGGCTTCGGCGTACTTCTGGACCGAGGCGATGTTCGACTTGTCGATGAACGCCGGCCCGGTCAGGGTCGCCTCGCCACCGCCGATGGTGTCGCCGTTGTTCTTGTAGAGCCAGAGCGCGTCGATCGCGAGGTAGCCCTGCAGGTACGGCTGCTGGTCGACGGCGAACTGCACAGTGCCGTCCTGGACCGCCTTGGCCATCTCCTTGCTCATGTCGAAGCTGGCGACCTTCGCCGACGAGCCGGCGTCCTTGACCGCCTGGACCGCGGTCAGCGCGATGCCGGCGTTCAGCGCGACGACGTAGTCGGCGGTCTTGTCGGCCTGCAGCTTCGAGGTCAGGGTCGCTTGGGTCCCGGGCTGGTCGGTGCCGTTGACGTTCACGTTCTCGACGTTGCCGAACTTGTCCTTGATGCCCTGGCAGCGGGCCTCCAGGCTGACGTTGCCCTGCTCGTGGATGACGCAGATGACCTTCTTGGCGCCGAGCTGCTTGAGCTTCTCACCGGTGGCCTGGCCGGCGATCCGCTCGTCCTGCCCGAAGTAGCCGAGTGCGCCGGTGGTCTTCCACTGGTCGAGCCCGCCGTTCAGGAC
>DASSDE010001060.1:0-5903 GCA_035697365.1 Kribbella sp.
CTCGATGGGCGACGGCGACGTCGTACCACCCGACCTGGCCGACCTGCTGCTGGTCCGGCTCGACCCGCTGTCCGACGACGCCCGGCAGGTCGCCCGCGTGATCGCGGTGGCAGGCCGCCGGGTCCCGCACACGCTGCTCACCACCGTCGCCGGACTGCCCGACCGCGAGCTCGACCTGGCCCTGCGCGAGCTCATCGACGCCCACATCATCGACGTACCGGGTAGTGCGAGCTACTACTTCAGGCACGCCCTGCTGGCCGAGGCCGTGTACGACGACCTCCTGCCGGGCGAGCGGGTCCGCCAGCACGCGGCGTACGTGCAGGCGCTGAAGGACCAGACCGTCGCGGGTACGGCGGCCGAGCTCGCCGGGCACGCCACCCGGTCGCACGACCTGGCGACCGCGTTCGAGGCGCGGGTCCGGGCCGGGCAGGAGGCCATCACGGTCGCAGCCCCACAGGAGGCGCTGAAGCACTACGAGATGGCGCTCGAGCTGTTCCCGAACGCGTCGCCGGACAACACGATCGACAAGACCTGGCTGATCGTCGACACCGCGCTGGCAGCCACGCTGTCCTCGCAGCATCTGCGCGCGCTCAAGCTGCTCCGCAAGGCGCTCGTGGATCTGCCGCCGGACGCGCCGAAGCTGCAGCGGGCTCAGTTACTGCTGCCGCTCTCGGACATCGCTCTGATCATCGACCATGACAAGGAGGCGAACGAAGCCGTCACGCAGGCGCTCAAGCTGGTGTCCGACGAGCCGTCGACCGTCTTCAAGGCCCAGGTCGCCTCGCTGTACGCGCGGGTGTCCGACGCGCTCGGCCGCCCGATGGAGGCGGAGCGCTGGGCGAACAAGGCGCTGGAGATCGCTCGCGAGGCCGGCCAGGAGTCGGCCGCCGGCGACGCCGGGATCACCCTGGCCCAGCTCCGGCGCCGGGCCGGTGACCCGGTCGCGGCTGCCAGGCAGTTGGAGGAGGCCGCCGTCCGGGCGCAGCTGACCGGTGACGCGGCGGCGGAGGTGCGGAGCCGGTTCCTGCTCGGTTCGACGTATTACGAGGAGGGCGACCTGCAGGGCGCGAAGGCGGCGCTCGTCCATGCCTCGCAGCGCGCCGGTGAGCTCGGCCGGCAGTGGGCGGCGTATGGGTTCGACGCACGGCGGATGCTGGCGCTGACGCAGTTCGTCTTGGGCGAATGGGACGACGCGACAGCCACCGCCCGGACGGATTCCAAGACTCCGGCCGCGTCGGCGGCGGCGCTCCGCGCGGTGGACTTCGCGGTCCGGAGCGGACGTGGAGACACCTCCGTCGCGGAAGAGCTGGAGCGGATGCGGAAGTGGTGGGACCTGGACGTCATGCTGCCGATCATCGGGCTGCAGCCGGCCGTGGACGCCTACCGCCAACTCGACCAGGTCGCCGACGCGGAGAAGCTGATCGCGGATGTGTCCGTGCTGTTGGCGGACGTGTTCCAGACCGAGTGGTTCATGGCCCAGATCCGCTTCACGACGCTTGGAATGCAACTGCTGTGCCACCGGGCGGTGAGCGAGCCGTCGGCGGCCGAGGAGCTGGTTGCTCGAGGCTCCGAGCTGCTCGCTACGGGACAGGCGACGATGGAGAAGGGGCTACCGCCCGGCCGGGTGATAGGTGTCGAGGGGCTGGCCTGGCTGTCGCGGCTGGAGGCGGAGTGGGAGCGGCTCCGGTGGCTGACCGGGATCGATCCGCCGTCGCCAGAGGAGCACGTGGCCGTGTGGCAGCGGACGATGGACGCCTTCGGGTATGGGTACGTCTTCGAGCAAGCGTGGTCGCGGGTGCGGTTGTCGGCCGCGCTCCGTGCCGCGGGCCGGGTGGCCGAGGCGAACGAGCAGGCGGCGCTGGCCGCGGAGGTCGGCCGGGAGCTCGGTTCCAAGCCGCTGCTGGACGAGCTCGGCGGGGTCGACGGACCGGGCTTGGGCTCCGGTGCGCTGACCGCGCGAGAGACCGAGGTGCTGAAGCTGGTCGCCGACGGTCGGACGAACCGGCAGTTGGCCCGGGAGCTGTACATCAGCGAGAAGACGGTGAGTGTGCACGTGTCGAACATCCTCGGCAAGCTCGGCGTCCGGTCGCGCACCGAGGCGGCCGCGGTCGCGCGGCGGGACGGACTGCTGGACTGAGATCCCACAGTCTCTGACGCAGTCCCACAGCCGCTCACGTCCGGCGCTGTGCGGGCCACCGAACGTGAGCGGCTTGGGCGGAACCCGGGTGCGGACCGGGCGTTTCTCGGGTCGCCTTACCCGTGCTTGCGGCGCGGCGGCGACGGTGGTGGTGGGATCCGGCGGGCCCTCGCTTGCGCGAGCTCGTCACTGGATCGATCGGACTGGCTACTCTCGGCGGAACGGTCGATACGGGTGATGTCGTCGAAGACATGCTGGGCGTGCCGCATTCGCCACACGACCAGGATCACGAGCCCGGTCGCTGCGAGTGCGATCGCCACCCACAGTTGCCACGTCATAGCCTCACCACCCCGTACTCACCCCGTTGCCCCGAGTAATCACCATAGACCCAGGATGACCACTTGGCGACAGGCTGTACGCATTCCGTTATTGAGGGTGCGATACACCCTCACGATAGTTGCCGGATGCAATCACAAAGGGTGACCGAGCAACAACCCCCTGAGGGTGAGGCAGGTGACTCTCAGTGACAGCGCGCCGTGCCACGGCCCCAGCCACGCCGCACGTCACTGTCACTCCTTCCCAGTGCCGCCGGACTTCATGCACCGGTTGGTCCGATTTGAACAAGCGTTCTCAACTGCTGCGAGGCGTGAGCCGTCCGCCCTGGAACAGGTACGCCGCCCGGCCGTCCACCGGATCCCGGAACGCCAGCACCTCGTAGGCACCGTGCTCCGCCTCGGCCGCGATCAGGCGCGAGGCATCGAGCGGGACCAGCCGGGTACGCCGCGGCTCGGGCAGCAGCACCTTCGCCTCCTCGCTGACGGCCTCGAGCAACACCCAGAACTCACCGTCCTCGACGCTGACGGTCGACGCGGTCAGCACACCTTCGTACCGGCCGGTGACCAGGTCGGCCGAGATCTCGACCGGCTCGGCCGGCGGCACCGGCCGGGCCGGCAGCTCGATCCCCGCCGTCTCCCGCAGTACGTGGCCGACCAGCTCGTCGTACAGGACCGACGTGTCGCCACCGTTGGTGAGCAGGGCGACCGCGACTCCCTTGTCCGGGACCAGCCGGAAGAACGCGGACTGGCCGATGGTCCCGCCGTCGTGACCGTAGACCGTCCCGCCGTCGAGCGTGAAAATCATCCAGCCGAGGCCCCAGTGAGCCGGGAAGCCACCGGTCGGCGGTACGTCGACCTGCGGCTCCCACAGGCGATCGATGGTGGCCCGGTCCAGCAGCGACGCGTCCAGGTACGCGCGACCGAAGGTGATCAGGTCGCTCGCGCTCATCGCGAGCAATGACCCGGCCGGCGCCATCGCGTGCACCAGGCTCCACTGCGGCGCCGCCTCCAGCGGTGCATCCGGAGTCGGTGAGATGTGCCCGACCGCGGCCCGGTACAGCAGCGCCTCGTCCGGGATCGTGGCCAGATGCTTCAACTCCAGCGGTACGCCGATGTGTTCGCGGATCAGCTCGTGATACGGCTTGCCGCGCAGGACCTCGGCGATCCGGCCGAGGACGACGAAACCCGAGTTGTTGTAGGAGAAGCCCGCGCCGGGCGGAACCTCCTGGGCCAGGCCGGGCAGCACGTCGCGGAGGAACAGCTCGACGCCGTCGTCGCCGCGGGACGTCGGGGTGAAAGCGTCGCCCGAGAAGCCGGCGGTGTGGGTCAGCAGGTGCCGCGGGGTGATCGACGCGGCCGCGGCCTCGTCGCCGAGCTTGAACTCGGGCAGGTAGTCCCGCACCGGCCGGTCCAGGTCGACCTTGCCCTCGACAACCAGCTGGGCGATCAGGGTGGTGGTCCACAACTTGGTGATCGAGCCGACCTGGAAGACGGAATCGGTGGTGGCCTCGACACCGGTGTTCAGGCTGAGGATGCCGGCGGCCGCCGTACTCAGCTCACCGCCGGACCAGACCGCGACGGACGCGGCCGGAACACCGTGCTTCTCGATCAGCCGACCGAGGTTGTTGTCCAACCAGCTTTGCATCTCACGCCTCCGATGAGAGAACACGAACCAGATTCTGGCCGAGCACCTTGCGAATAGTTGCCTCTGACAACCCACGGCGCTGGAGCGCGTCGGTGACCAGCGGCATGCCTGCCGGTCCCTCCAGGCCCGGCACGAACACTTCGGCGTCCAGGCCTTGGATCACCATCGGCCGGTCGCAGGCGGGGATCTTCTCCGCGAACACCTCGGCGACGAAGTCACTACCCAGTCCGACGTGGTCGGCGCCGGCGACGTCCACGACGTACTCGAGGTGGTCGGCCAGGTGCTCGACGGTCGGCTTCTCCGCGGTGGTGAGGAATCCGGCGAAGAAGTTCACGCAGATGACGCCGCCGGTGGCCGCGATCGCGCGCAACTGCTCGTCGGTGAGGTTGCGGTGGTGGTCGCGCAGGGCGAACGCGCTGGAGTGCGATGCGACCAGCGGTTTGGTCGCCAGTTCGAGGATGTGCTCGACACCGCCGCGGCCGACGTGCGATACGTCGATCAGTACGCCAAGTTCCTCGAGCAGACCGACCGCCTCGACGCCGGCGTGGGTCAGCCGGCTGCCGGTCGCGTCCTCACCCGATCCGTCGCCGAGTGCACTGCGGCCGAAGTGGGTGAACGACACCATCCGGACACCGAGCCGCTGCAGCGTCTGCAGGAGTTCGAGGTCGTTGTCGATCTGCGGGCAGCCTTCGAGCGCCAGCACCAGCGCGATCTTGCCCGCGCCGGTCGCGGCCGCGATGTCGCCGGGCGCCGTACAGAGCACGACCTCGTCGGAGTTGCCCTCGGCGATCCGGTGCGCGGCCTCGATCATCCGCAGGGTCTCACGCAGAGAACCTTCCGGCCGGAACTCGTCGTCGATGAACACCGGCAGCACCTGGACGTCGATCCCGCCCTCGCGCAACTGCGGGATCCACCGCTCGCGGAAGTACTCCGCCCACGTCGCCTTCGGCCTTCGCGCCACCAGCATCAACAGATCGTTGTGCGCATCCGCCACCAGCGCGTCCCGATGCAGGTCGTTCACTCGATCCCCCTCATGGTCGGTGGGATCAGAATATGCTCGGGCCGGTGAAGGTGCTTTCTGCTGAGGATGTCCGCCGAGCGGTGCCGATGAGTACGGCGATCGACGCGGTGCGGGACGCGTTCCGGGAACTGGCGGCGGGGAACTTCGTGTTGCCGCCGCGGCAGATCTTCGGCAACGGGTCGGTGCTGGTGATGTCGGCGTACCACACGCCGACCGGGAGCGCGGTGGTGAAGAAGATCGGAATCGCGCTCGACCAGGTGCCGGCCATCCGCGCGACCGTGATCTGGACCGGCGCCGGTGATCAACTCGTCGCGGACGGCAGTTCGATCACCACGCTGCGGACCGGTGCAGTCGTCGGGGTCGCCACCGACCTGCTTGCTCCGGCCGACGCGACCCGGCTCACGCTGATCGGGACCGGCGCTCAGGCACCCGACCAGGTTCGCGCGGTTCTCGCCGTACGCCCGATCGCCGACGTCATGGTCACTGGCCGCTCGGCCGACCGCGCCGCGGCACTGAGCAAGGCGTTGGCCGACGAGTTTCCCGAGGTGGAGTTCACCCCGTGCACGGACATCGACGACGCAATCGCAGACGCCGACGTCGTCTGCTGCGCCACCTCGTCCACCACGCCGCTGTTCGCCGCCGACGCGCTCCCCGACCGCATCCACGTCAACGCCATCGGCGCCTTCCGCCCGACGATGCGCGAGCTACCGCGCGACCTTCTCGCCACCGCCTCAACGGTCCTGGTCGATCAGCGGGAGGCGGCAC
>DASSDE010001061.1:0-4776 GCA_035697365.1 Kribbella sp.
CAAGGTGGATCGATGAAGGCAGAGCGCGTCGTTCGGCGGGACCCGTCCGGGTTCGAGCGTGAGTACGTCGTGGCGGTGCCGGACGGGACCGTTCGCGGTGTGACTGTGCTGTTCCACCCGTTCGGCTTCACGCCCGAGGCGATCCTGCACGGGGAGCCCGCGGGGGAGTTGCTCATCCGTCCGCTCGACGGCGCGCTCGGGCCGGCTGAACTCACCGGCCAGGTTGTCGTCGCGCCGCGCAGTCATGGACGCGTACTTGCTGGAACCTCCCTGGCCTGGCAGGATCACCTGGATGCCACGTGGGCGGCAGCGCTCGACGTGTGCGACCGCCACAGCACGGACCGGGTAAGTGTCGGCGGCTTGTCGATGGGTGGCCAGGAGGCACTGGTGCTGGCCGCGCAGCATGCCGCCGAGGTCACGTCGGTCTGGGCTGTCAATCCCGTCGTCGACCTCGCCAGGTGGCACGACGACATCCGGTACGGCCGCGCGAGTGCGGCCCTGCAAGGCGCCGACGAGACGATCCGTGAAGAGGTCGGCGGAGACCCGTCCGAGCTGCCCGACGAGTACGCGCGCCGCAGCCCGATTTCGTACGCCGAAGAGCTCACCGGCACCGTCGTACGAATCGTCTGGTCCGACGCCGACACGATCATCCCCGGCCAGTCCTCGTACCAGGCGCACGCCCTCGCCGACCGGCTCCGCGCCCACGGCGCTCAGGTGGACGAGCGTGTCACCACCCACGCCCCGCTCGAGTCCACCGATGAGCCCGGCCGCTTCGCCCACGAAGCCTGCGACATCTGGGAACACCTCACCTGGGCCCACTGCCAGTAGCTGACGAGGACGCGGCCCGCTCAAGCAAACGTTCTGCCCAGCCGGGGTCGTTGCCTTGGGCAATGGGGTAGCCGGAGGCCCAGGGGCCTTCCCAGCGGACGGAGATGCCTGGGTTGTGGGCGTCGGTGCCGTCCGGCAGAAACAGATGCGGGCTGCCCTGGACCGCGTCGGACGCCGCGATCGCATGGTCGGCCATCATCGTCGCCCGCGCCCGGCCGTCGTCGAGGGCGGCGGCGAGTGCGGCCTCGTCCACGGCGTCGGTGGCAGCGGCGACGTCGAGGATCACCTGCCGATGCCCGATCGATCGATTGTCCAACCAGAACGCCCGACGCAACGCCGCATCCAGTTCCTCGGACGCCGGCAGGCCCTGTTCCTTGGCGGCGTGGACCGCCTCGGCCGCGAGCAGCACGGTGGACGGGTACGTCCAGTCCGGCTGCGTCCACAGCCGAAACCCCGCCTCCGGTACGAGCTGCCCGAGCCCGACTGCCTCGCTGTCGGTCCCCGGACGCGAATGCGGCCCGTTGAACAACTCCAGCGCGAACGTCCGGTGATCCAGCCGTACCTCGACACCCACCCTCGCCCGCGCCGCACGCAGCCGGTAGATCGCCACCTGCGCGAACGGACACAGCAAGTCCGACCAAACCTGAATCGTCCCCGCCGCGACGTTCACTCCGCCTCCTGATGATCGGCGCCGGCCGGATTGCTGGTGAAGTGCTCCGGCGTGATCAGCACCGCCGTACGCCGGTCCGCGACCATCTCGGCGTCGTACGCATCGAGATCGGAGTGATCGCCGCCCGCGGCGTGGTAAATGTCCCGCAGCAGCACCCGCAACCGCTCCGCGTCGACGCCCGGCAGCGGGTCGTCGGGTCCGGCCAGTTCGACGGATCCACTGACGCCGATCCACTCCCATCCCGCGCGGAAGACGAGCGTCGCGGACGGTGTCCGCCGGAGGTGGGTGAGCTTCGCCGTTCGGCCGCGGGCGACCAGGGCGACGACTTGTTCGCCGGTCACCGGATGCGCGACGACACCGGCGTTCACCACCGAGGCGGCGGGTTCGCCCGAGCGGCGCTGGGTGATGGCCACGGCCAGGAAATGGTCCTGGCGACCGAGTTCGTTGATGCGGGCGAGCCCCGCATGCGTCTCCATGGCACGACCTTAGCGGACCATGGTCCGGTCTCAACAGGAAATCGGCACTGCCGGGATCGCGCTGGACCAGCTAGTCTCGGTATTCGTAGCGCTCGGCAACGGCAGAAGTTCAAGACCAGGTGACAGCGGTCAAGACCGAAGCACGTCGGCCAGGGGAGGGCGACGAGGGGTGTGCGCGTCGATCGATCGGGAGCACCGGGCAGTCGATTCGCGAATGCCCACGGGGATTCCACGCCCGCCGTCGACCCTGGTGGTCCGGGGCCGCCTGCACGCCGCGCTGGACTTCGGGGTGCGCTCGCCGCTGACGTTGCTGATCGCGCCGGCCGGCACCGGCAAGACGGTCCTGCTGTCGGACTGGGTGACGCGCCGCCGCGACTCCGGGACGGCGGTGACCTGGATCGGTGGGCACGCGGCCGGCTCGTTCGGACGGCTGCTCGAGCAGGCGATGGACGCCGAGCCGCCGGCCACCGGGCTGACCGTCATCGACGACGGTCATTTGCTGTCGGCAACAGTTCTCGCGGAGTTGGCGCTGGTCCTGCGGAAGTCACCGCACGCGCTGCGGATCGTGCTCGCCAGCCGGTACGACCTGCCGCTGCCCGTTCCGGAACTCGAGCTGCGCGGCCTGGCGCTGACGCTGCGCTCGCGCGACCTGCGCTTCACCGACGCCGAGGCGACCGAGTTGGTGAAGGCACATGCCGGCCGGGCGACCGCCGAGGACATTCGCTTGTTCCAGGCGAACACAGCGGGCTGGGCGGCCGCGCTGGTGCTTGCGGCGCGGACCTTCGCGGCGTCGGGCGAGGTCGTGTGGTCGCTGGTCAACCAGGGCCCCGTGCTCGACCTGTTCCTCGGCGAGACCGTGAACACCCTCGACGAGCGGGTCCAGACGATGCTGCTGAGTACGTTCGGCGTGCCGTCGGTGACGGGCGAGCTGGCCGCGACGTTGAGCGCCGACCCGGACGCCGGCGCGATGCTCGCGGAGCTGGCCGGGAACGGGTTGCTCGTGACCGCGTACGTCGACGGGCCGGGCAGCGAGCCGACGTACCGCTATCACCCCTTGCTCGTCGAGCTCCTGCGGCGGCGCGTCGCCGCGAGTCCGGAGCGCGCGCGGATCGTCGCGGCTGCTCAGCGCCGGTCCGCGCTGTACTACGAGAACCGTGGCGACAGTATCGGTGCGCTGCGCAGCGCACTGGGCGCGGAGGACCCGGCGTTGCTCGCGCGGATCGTGCTGAGTCGTGGCCCGGAGCTGCTCGCGGCGGGCGAGCTGGAGTTGGTCGCGGCGGCCTTCGCGGCGTTGCCGGCCGACTACGTCGACACGCATCCGCATCTGACCGGCGTCCGTGGTCTCCTGCGACGAGTGTCCGGTGACGTGGCCGGCGCGGTCATGGATGCGGCGACGGCCGACCGGTTGACCGCCGAGCGTGATCCGGCCGCGCCGACTCCGGACGACGATGCGCTGGAGGCCGACGCGGTTCTGCTCCGCCTGTGGAAATCCCGGTACGGATGGCACGACGTCCAGACCGCGATCGACGGCACCCGGTCGTTGCTGGCTCTGGATCGGACAGCCGGTGACCGGCGCAGCGAAGCCGTCCTCGGACCGGAACGACTCGCCTGGCTACTGATCGAGTTGGCCGCCACACAGACCTGGGCCGGTGATCTGGACGGCGCATCGGCGCACCTGGACGAGGCGCTCGTCTCGGCCCGGATGGCATCGCATTCCAGGCTGATCGCGGGCGGACTCGTACATCGCGCTGTCGTGCAGTACGTCCGCGGCCAGGTCCGGAACGCCGCCAGGTCGGCCCGCGAGGCGCTCGACACCGGCGGCGCCGAGCTCCCGCGCGAGTACGCCGTACGGGCCTATGTCGTGCTGGGATTCGCGGCCCTCAGCGACCTGCGACGTGACGAGGCCTGGCGCTGGTACGAGCTCGTCGCGATGACGGAGTCGGCCGAGTCGGACACCGTGATCGCCGCCTTGCGCGCGATGCTCCGCGGCGTCTTGCTGATCGAGGACGGACGGCTCGACGAGGCGCTGTCCGAGCTGACCGTGGACCCGGCCGCGGCCGGTCCGCTGCCGTCGTTCCTCGCCCGCGACCTCGCGCTGCTGCGGTTCCGGCTGGCCGTGCTGATCGGCGACGAGGACGGTGCCGTCGCCCAACTCGCGGAGCTCGACCGGGTCGACAGCTGCTCCGAGGCCGAGCTGCTCCGGGCGATGCTCTCGATCGGTCAGGGCGATCTGCGGGCGACGGTGACGATGATCGACGCGGTGCTCGCCCGACCGGGCATCTACCCACCGGTCGCGTCGGCGGCCGCGTCGTTCCGGACCGTACTGCTCGTCCGGGCCGCCGATCCGGCCGCCGCCGAGGCATCGCTGGTGGACACCCTCAACCGCGTGGCCCCGCAGCGCATCGTGCACGCGTTGATCCCGGCCGGCGGCGAGGAGGTGTTCCTCGACCAGCTCCGCGAGTACGTCGTGACGCCGAACTCGCATCCGTTCGCCGCGATCGCGCTCGAGAAGCTGTCCGGCTACCAGGGCGCCTCGACCGGATCCGGGGGCGTGACGCTGCTCGCCCGGACCCGGCCGGACCAACAGGCGGCACCGGTACGCCGACTGAGCGCCGTCGTGAACGGTGCGCAGATCCGGCTGACCGCCCGCGAGGCCGAGGTCCTGGACCAGCTCGCGCTCGGCAACTCCTACACCGAGATCGCGAAGGCGTTGTTCATCACCGAGAACACGGTGAAGACGCACCTGATGGCGCTGTACCGAAAACTTGGTGCCGAGAAGCGGTCCGCGGCGCTCCGGGTCGC
>DASSDE010001062.1:0-3488 GCA_035697365.1 Kribbella sp.
GCAGCAGTGACCGCCCCGATCATGGGCAAGTTGGAGTGGAAGGCCGCGGCCGACGTACCGGAGCTGCTCGCCGCACCGGTGCGGGACGCCCTCGGCAACATCTTGGCGTACGCGGCGCCGATCGACGCGGAGCTCGCCGACACCGCGGCGTTCTGCGCGGAGTACGACGTACCGATGGCCGCCTCGGCGAACTGCGTGATCGTGCTCGGCAAGCGCGCCGGCGAGGAGTCGCACGCCGCCGTCCTGGTGCTCGCCACCGACCGCGCCGACGTGAACGGCGTAATCCGCAAGCACCTTGGCGTCCGGAAGATCTCGTTCGCCGCCCAGGACGACGCGGTCGGCCGCACCGGCATGGAGTACGGCGGCATCACGCCGATCGGCCTGCCCGCCGACTGGCCGATCCTTGTCGACGAGGCGGTCGTCCGGGCCGGCCAGGTGGTGATCGGCAGCGGCATCCGGGGCTCGAAGATCGTCGTCGACGCCAACGAGCTGGCCAGGTTGCCATCAGCAACGGTCCTGGATCTCGCGCAGCACTGAGCCGCGGTCACCGCCTTGTCAAGCATCTCGGCGCGCCGAGCGCCGAACGGGCGGGAACGGTGAACAAGCGGTAGGCTCACCCGCTGAAATGGGTGCGTGGTGGGTTGTGGGTCAAGGTGACTGAGCAGGCAACGATGAGCGGCGGCGAGGGTGGTCCGACCGCGCTCCGGATCATGCTCGGTGGGCAGCTGCGGCGGATGCGCGAGTCCGCCGGGTTCAGTCGTGCCGACGCGGGCTGGCGGATCCGGGCGTCGGAGTCCAAGGTCAGCCGGATGGAGCTCGGCCGGGTCGGGTTCAAGGAGCGCGACGTCAGCGACCTGCTCCAGCTGTACGGGATGGGCGACGAGGACGAGCGCGCCCGCCTGATGGAACTGGCCAACCTCGCGAACAACCCCGGCTGGTGGTCCCGGTACGGCGACGTCCTGCCGTCCTGGTTCGCGAACTACGTCGGCCTCGAGCTCGCCGCCACCCTGATCCGTACGTACGAGCTGATGTTCGTCCCCGGGCTGTTGCAGACCGAGGACTATGCGCGCGCCGTCGTCCAGCAGGGCAAGGCGTTCCTCCCCGAGGAGGAGGTCGACCAGCGGGTCGCGATGCGGATGGACCGGCAGCAGATCCTCACCCGGCCGAATCCGGCCAAGCTCTGGGTGGTGATCGACGAGGCCGTGCTGCACCGGCCGCTCGGCGGCCAGGCCGTGATGCAGGCCCAGATCGAGCACCTGATCGAGTGGTCCCGGCGGCCGAACGTCACCCTCCAGGTGATGCCGTTCAGCGCCGCCGGCGGCTGCTCCGGCGCGAGCGGCGCGTTCACGCTGATGCGGTTCGCGGACAAGGACCTGCCGGACGTCGTCTACATCGAGCACGCGTCCAGCGCGCTGTACCTGGACAAGTCCGAGGAGGTCGACGAGTACGTCGCGATCATGGAGACCCTGACCATCGCGGCCGACCCGATCTCCACCACCGATGCGCTCCTTCGCGAGGCCCTTGCCCGCGTCTAGTGCCGCAGGGCAGTCGGTGGTTCAGGCGACCTTGAGGTCGACCTTGATGTTGCCGCGGGTGGCGTTGGAGTACGGGCAGACCTGGTGCGCCTTCGCGACCAGGTCCTCGGCGGCGGCGCGGTCGTCGATGCCCGGCAGGGTGACGACCAGGGCGACCTCGAGGCCGAAGCCGGCGCCGCCGTTGATCTGGCCGATGCCGACCTCGGCGGTGACCGTCGAGCCGTCCGCGTCCTGACGGGTCTTGCGCGCCACAAGCTTCAGCGCGCTGTGGAAGCAGGCCGCGAACCCGGCAGCGAACAGCTGCTCCGGGTTGGTGCCGTTACCGTCGCCGCCCATCTCGGCCGGCGGCGCGACGGTCACGTCGAGCCTGCCGTCGTCGGTGGCAACCTTGCCGTCCCGGCCGCCGTTCGCGGTGGCGCGGGCGGTGTACACAACCTTCTCAACAGCAACAGTCACAGCTGGTCTCTCCTCAGTGAGTGGGGTCGAGCAGGAGCTTGCCGACGGTCCGGCGGGCTCGCAGGTCTTCGTGGGCGGTCGCGACGCCGGACAGCGGGTACTCGCCGCCGACGATCGGGCGCAGCTTTCCGTTCGCGGTCAGGTCGAACAGTTCGGCGAGGGGGCCGCCGAGCGACTCAGGGTTCGCGAAGCAGTCGGCGAGCCAGAACCCGGCGATCGTCTTCGAGCCCTTCATCAGCCGGCTCGGGTCGATCGGCGCGGCAGCCTGCCGGGACGCGGCGCCGAACGTGACCAGGCGGCCGAAGCGCGCCAGAGCGTCGAACGACTCGTCGAGCGTCGGACCGCCGACCATCTCGAGCACGATGTCGACGCGCTTGCCGCCGTTCGCCTCGAGGATCCGGTCCTTCAGGCCTTCCGGCTTACCGTCGATGGCCGCATCCGCACCGAGCTCCAGCACCTGCCGGCGCTTCTCCTCGGTGGAGGCGGTCGCGATCACCCGGCCGGCCCCCCAGAGCTTCGCGAGCTGCACGGCGAGCGAACCGACACCGCCGGCACCGGCATGCACGAGCACCGAGTCCCCCGGCTGCAGGTGCGTCGACGTCTTCAGCAGGTGCCACGCAGTGGTCCCCTGCAGTACGAGAGCGAGCGCCTGACCGTCGGTGACGCCTTCCGGCACGTCCCAGGCGTACGGCGCGTGCGCCACGGCCTGCTCGGCGTACCCACCGGAGCCGACCAGGGCGACGACGCGGCGGCCGTCCGCGGTCCGTCCCACGACCTCACCGCCGGGGATCAGCGGCAGCTCGGTCTTGGACAGGTAGCTGTTCTCGACCTGATGCGTGTCCGCGTAGTTGATACCCGCGCGGTCGACCGTGATCAGGACCTGGCCCTCGCCGGCGACCGGCTCCGGGACGTCGCTGACCTTGAGGACCTCGGGCCCGCCGAACTCGGTGATCTGAATGGCTCGCATACACCGTACTATACACTGTACGTTATCGAGGTCGAAGGGAGATGGGTCACATGGCGCGGACACCGCGGAACACGCTGAGCCCGGAGCTGATCGTGCGGACCGCGCTCGAGCTGATGGAGGCGAAGGGCACCGACGCGTTCAGCCTGCGCGGGGTCGCGGCCGAGCTGGGCGTCGGCCCGATGGCGCTCTACACCTACTTCCGGAACAAGGACGAGCTGTGCGACGCGGTCCGCGATCACCTGATGTCCCTGCTGCCCTCCGTACCGCCCGAGGTCTCGTGGCAGGACCAGGTGCGGTCGGTGTGCCGTTCGCTGCGGCTGCTGATGCTCCAGCACCCTTGCCTTGCGCAACTACTTGCGGGGCGGCCGTTGAGCGGGCACGAGACGGCACGGGTCGCGGAGGGTCTGCTCGGCGTACTGCGATCGGCCGGGTTCGACGCGGAGACGGCGGCGCGGACCCACACGACGCTGTTCACGTACGTGCTCGGGTCGACCTCGTGGGAGATCCAGATGGCCGCCGAGCGCCGTGAT
>DASSDE010001063.1:0-2779 GCA_035697365.1 Kribbella sp.
CTGGCCCGAGTACGCCTGCACCGCCGTCCGGCCGTGCAACCCGATCGCGGCGGCACCGGAGTCCGCGGCGATCTGGCCGGCGTCCAAGTACGTCTGGTGATCAGGATCGATCCCGATCCGGGTCTTCATCGTCACCGGGACGGCGTACGGGGTCGCCGCGTGCACCGCGGACCGCAGGATCGCGCCGAGCAGATTCCGCTTCCAGGGCAGGGCAGCACCGCCGCCCTTGCGGGTCACCTTCGGCACCGGGCAGCCGAAGTTCAGGTCGACCTGCGCGACACCGTACTGATCGCACAGGATCTGCACGGCCTTGCCGATGTACGTCGGATCGACGCCGTACAACTGCACCGAGCGCACCGTCTCGCGGGCGTCGAAGGTGAGCATGTCCAGCGACTTCTGATCGCCCTCGACGATACCGCGGGACGTGATCATCTCGCAGACGTACAGCCCGGCGCCTTGCTCGGCACACAACCGGCGGTATGCCGCGTTGGTGATGCCGGCCATCGGCGCCAGCACCACCGGCGTCTCGATCGTCAGATTGCCCAGCTTCAACACGACTATGCCTTCTCGACCTGGACCTTGCCGGTGCCGGTGACCTGGGCCTGGTACGGCTGGACGGCGTTGGCGGTCGTGGTCACATCGCACTTGATCGCCGGGCCAGCGGTGGCGACGACGTCGATCTCGTCCAGCTCGCAGGTCACCTTGGCGGCACCGGGAGCGGCTCGGAGCACGGCGTCGATCACCTTCGCGCGGACGATCGCGACCTTCGCGGAGGTGAACTTGTACGACGCGCTGTACTGCTTGGCGTCGACGGTGAGCTTGCCGGTGAAGGGCTTCCCGCCGTACGTCACCGTGCAGTCCAGAGTGTGCTGCCCCGCGGTCTCGACCTTGTCGATGCCCGGGCACTTGACGGTCGTCTTCGCCGCGCGGCCGGCCGCGACCTGGGTCTGCTTGGAGATCGCGAACGTGATCCGCTCGGCCAGCGGCGCGTCGTCTGCGGGCGCACCGGTCACCTTCGGCGTCGGCCAGGCGGTGCTGGGCGTCGGCAGCGGCGTCAGAGCGGGCGTCGACGCGGTCGGGATCGGCGTACTCGAAGACTCCGCGACCGTCGGCGCGCTGGAACTGGTCGTCGTCGACGGAGTCGTGCCCGCGTCCTTCTTGCTGTCCGAGCAGGACGTCAGCGCAAACGCCGCAAGCACTGTCAGGCCGGCCAGCAGCCCCCGTGAAGCCTTCATAGTCAGCAACCCACCAGGTGCTGGGCGAGGTACCCGGTGACCTCGGTGAGGGCGACCCGCTCCTGCTTCATCGAGTCCCGTTCGCGAATCGTCACGGCGTGGTCCTCAAGGGTGTCGAAGTCGACGGTGATGCAGTACGGCGTACCGATCTCGTCCTGGCGGCGGTAGCGGCGGCCGATCGCGCCGGCGTCGTCGAAGTCGACGTTCCAGTTCTGCCGCAGCTCGCCGGCCAGGTCGCGGGCCTTCGGCGAGAGGTCGGCGTTGCGGGACAGCGGCAGCACGGCGGCCTTGACCGGCGCGAGCCGCGGGTCGAAGCGCAGCACCGTCCGCTTGTCGACGCCGCCCTTCGCGTTCGGCGCCTCGTCCTCGGTGTACGCGTCGAGCAGGAACGCGAGCACGTTGCGGGTCAGGCCGGCCGCGGGCTCGATGACGTACGGCGTCCAGCGCTCGCCCTTCTCCTGGTCGAAGTACGACAGGTCGGCGCCGGAGTGCTTGGAGTGCGTGGACAGGTCGAAGTCGGTACGGTTCGCGATGCCCTCGAGCTCGTCGAACTCCTTGCCGCCGAAGTTGAACCGGTACTCGATGTCGACGGTGCGCTTGGAGTAGTGGCTGAGCTTTTCCTTCGGGTGCTCGTAGAACCGCAGGTTGTCCGGGCTCAGCCCGAGGCCGGTGTACCAGTCCCAGCGGGCCTTCAGCCAGTACTCGTGCCAGTCCTCGTCGGTGCCGGGCTCGACGAAGAACTCCATCTCCATCTGCTCGAACTCGCGGGTCCGGAAGATGAAGTTGCCCGGGGTGATCTCGTTGCGGAAGCTCTTGCCGACCTGGGCGATGCCGAACGGGGGCTTCTTCCGCGCGGTGCCCATCACGTTCGCGAAGTTGATGAAGATGCCCTGGGCGGTCTCCGGGCGCAGGTAGTGCAGGCCCTCTTCGGACTCGACCGGGCCGAGGTAGGTCTTGAGCAGGCCGTTGAACATCCGGGGCTCGGTGAAGGTGCCCTTGTTGCCGCAGTTCGGGCAGGCGATCGCGGACAGTTCGACGGTCTCGGCGTCCTTGTTCTTCCGGCGGGCGTAGTCCTCGCGGAGGTGGTCGTCGCGGAACCGCTTGTGGCAGGACTGGCACTCGGTCAGCGGGTCGACGAACTCGGACAGGTGCCCGGACGCCTCCCAGACCTTGGTCGGCAGGATCACCGAGGAGTCCAGGCCGACGATGTCGTCGCGGCCGGTCACCATCGTCCGCCACCACTGGGTGCGGACGTTGTTCTTCAGCTCGACGCCGAGCGGTCCGTAGTCCCAGGCCGACTTGGTACCGCCGTAGATCTCGCCGCACGGGTACACGAAGCCCCTCCGCTTACTGAGGCTGACGACGGCATCGACGGTTTCCACGGGCACTTTAGGACTCCAGAACAGGTACAGACAGATCTACGGAAGGAACCAGGCTATCGGTCGCGAGCGTCGCTATCGAATCCGTGCTACATCGGCAAATCTTCGTACGCCGTCGGCTCGTCGATCGCCTGCGACAGCAGCGGCACCGCGGTCCGCTTCACG
>DASSDE010001064.1:0-3805 GCA_035697365.1 Kribbella sp.
GCCCGAACGCGAGCGCACCGATGCCCCACAGGCTCGCGGCCGGCCAGCGGGATCCGATCGCGGCCGCGACCAGCCCGCCGACGATCCCGCCGATCGCCTGCGACGAGACGATCAGCCCGTACACCTGCCCGTCGCCGCCGATCTCGGCGCTCACGAACGGCGCGAACAGCGTGCTCATGATGCCTTCGCCGAAACCCGTGACCAGGCAGAACACGAAGAACAACCGCATCGCCGGACCCGCGACGCACAGCCGCAGTCCTTCCGTCCACTCCCGCTTCAGCCGCTTGATCGCGCCGCCCGCCGACTCCTCGTCGTGCTGCGGCTTCGCGTGCCGGTGCCGCATCCCAGCGACCAGCACAACCGCCACCAGGAAGGTCGCGGCGTCCCCGAGTGCGAGCAGGGTGAGCCCGCCGGCGGCCGCCAGGACGCCGCCGAGCGCCGCGCCGATCAGCCGGGCGAGGTCGCGGATCTGGCTGTTCAGCGCGTTCGCGGTCACCAACTGGTCCGCGTTCACCAGTACCGGTACGAGGGACTGCTCGGCCGGCGTGAAGAACTGCTGCAGACAGCTCTGCGCGAGCACGACGCCGTACACGATCCAGATCGTGCGCGCCCCGTGGACGGCGATCAGCGGCAGCAGGACGACCGCGTTCAGGATGTTCGTCACGATCATGGTGGTCCGCTGGTTCCAGCGGTCGACGAAGACGCCGGCCAGGGAGCCGAGCAGTACGGCAGGCAGGAACGAGGCGAGCAGCAGGCCGCCCGAGGCCAGGGTGGATCCGGTCAGTACGTACACCTGGAACGCGAGTCCGGTCCGCAGCAGCCAGTCACCGATCAGCGAGATCAGCCCCGCACTGAGCATCAGCCGATAGTCACGCTGCCGCACCAGGACGCCCCACAAGTCCTTCATCTACTTAGGTCCTCTCTGGTGGTCCATCGCCTACTGCGGGGCACTCGGCACGGCACCTCCTCGCTACGGCGCTGGACCACCAGAGAGGACCTGCTCCTCCGGCGAGATCGTGACGATCTGGGTGATGGAGACGTGCCTGCTTCCGGGCGGGCGGGTGGACTGGTCGTCGATCGGCCGTTCGTCGACCCAGTGCTGGATCAGGGCATCGATCTGCGTGACGAGCCCGGCCAGTTCGTCGCCGGTCAGGTAGAAGCCGCTCTGGCCGATGCCTGCGTGTTCGCGCCAGACCTCGTCCTCGGACGGGCGTTGCTGCTGCCACTGGCTGAGTCGTTCCAGTGCGCGTTCGGCCAGCAGTTGCTCGAGTACCTCGGCTGCTGCAGCGCCCTCGGGGGTTCGGGCGGCGTCGCGCCAGGACTGCGAGGTCGACACCAGCCGCCAGGGCCGTTCCCGGTTGTCCTTGCCGGGCGCGGGCTCGACGAAGTCGTACTTCGCCAGCTGCCGCAGGTGATGCGATGCCAGCGCCTGACTGATCCCGAGCCGCCGTGCCGCCTCGGCCGCCGTCAGCGGCCCCTCCCGCCCGAGCAGCGACTGCAGATCCAGCCGCACCGGATGTGCCAACGCCCGAATCGCGAGCGGATCGTCCAGCAGTCGCGCCCGCCGCGGGTCATTCTCCAAAGACATGCTTGGAATATGCGGCAGCCCGAATCCAATGTCAAGCCGTTGCTTGGAATGTCAGCGGTCGCCGGGGTGCCCGGCCGTCCCCGTGCCCGGGACCAGCGAGGCCAGTCCCGCGAACACGCTGCGCCAGTTCCGGTGCTTTCCGGGCACGGGACCTTCGGCCGCAGATGGCGCCGCGTCGAGCGCACAGGTAGAGACCTCGTGGGCCGTCGGGCGGTCGTCCGGCTCCTTGGACAGCATGCCGTGGAGCAGTTGGATGACACCTCCCGGTAGCTCTTCGGGGATGACTGGAGTGGCTTGGACGTGCTGGGACAAGATGGCGGTCGGGTCGTCGCCGTCGAACGGCGGACGCCCGGTGAGCAGTTGGTACAGCACGCAGCCGAGTGCGTACACGTCGGAGGCCGCGGTGGCCGGCCGGCCGCGGGCGCGTTCGGGGGCGATGTACTGGCTGGTGCCGAGAATCCGGCCGAACGAGGTGGTCGCCGGGTCCGTCGGGGAGCGGGCGATGCCGAAGTCGGCGACCTTGACCGATCCGTCGCCGTCGACCAGCAGATTGTCCGGCTTGATGTCGCGGTGCACGATGTCGTGGCGGTGTGCTGCCGCCAGCCCGGCCGCGGCCTGCCGGACGATCCCGAGGGCGTGGTCGGGGTCGAGCGGGCCGTGCAGCGCGAGTTGGTGCGCGATGCTGCGACCCTCCAGCAACTCCATGATCAGGAAGTATTCGCCGTTGGAATGGCCGAAGTCGTAGACCGCGACGACATGAGGATCCTTCACCACGGCTGCGGCGCACGCCTCCCGCCGGAAGCGCGCCGCGGCGAAGAGATCGCACAGGTCCGGCCGCAGCAGCTTGACGGCGACCGGGCGGCCGAGGAGCTCGTCGCGCCCGCGATAGACCTCGCCCATCCCGCCGTGGCCGAGGATCTCTGTCGTGCGGTAACGCTCCGCAAGCAGCACCCCTGACCAGTACCCGGAAAGCCGCTGACGATTCAGCCAGTCTGCTCCCGGATCCATTCGAGGGCGGGATCGGCCTGGGTGAGGATGGTGATGTGGCTGAGGTCCTGGTGGAGGTCCAGGGTGGCGGTGGGGAGGTGGGCGGCCAGCCATGTGCCGTGTGAGCTGGGGATGATGCGGTCGGCGGTGCCGTGCTGGAGGAGGACGGGCGCGGTGATCGTGGTCGGGTCGCAGCCCCACGGGACGACGTACGAGCAGTCGTCGTCGACCGCGCCGTCGGGACCGTTCGGCATCGCCTTGTCGCCGGCGACCGAGCCGAGCCAGCCCCACTCGCCGCCGAACAGTGCGAGGTCGGTGTCGGTGAACTCCGGGTCGTACTCGACGGACTCGTTCTGGAGCCGTTCAGCGCGCCCGGAGGCCGCGGCGTGCAGCGATGCGAGACCGGACGCGATCATGCCGGCGTACCAGTCGAGTCCTTCGGCGGAGTACGGCGCGATCGCGGCCAGCGTGGCGACGGCGGTGACTCGCTCGCCCAGGATCGCGGCGGCACCGAGTGCGTACGTTCCGCCGCCGGAGTAGCCCATCAACGCGCAGGTCCCGATGCCGAGTGTGTCGAGGACCGCGGTGAGGTCGGCCGCGCCTGATGCGATCGTGCGACCCGGGTGCGGTGACGATCCGCCGTAGCCGGGCCGGTCGAACCCGATCCAGCGGATCCCGAGCCGTTCGCTCGTCGCGGCCAGCGGTGCTGGTGGCGTACCGAGGTTCGGCGTGCCGTGATGCCAGACGACCGTCAGCCGCGCATCGCCGCCCGGCGCGCTGTCGTACCCGTGCAGCACCCGTCCGTCGGCCAGCCGGAAGTCGATCTCGTCCACGCCGCGAAGCCTAGTGCCCTGCGTCGGGGCACTGATCCTCCGAATGTCGAGTGTGCGGTGTCGTGTCCGACCTCTGCTGCGAAGATCCACTTGACCCGAAAGGACTACCGGACATGAAGTACCTGCTGCTCATCCACAGCAACCCGATCACCTGGGGCCACCCGTCGTTCCTGCACACCGAGGAGGGCAAGGCGCTGCCGAAGAAGGCCCGCGACGCGCTCGCCGCGCAGCTCGACAAACTGCTCACCGAGCTCGGCGCGAGCGGCGAACTGATCACCGCCGTACCGCTCGACCCGCCGTCGAAGACCCGCGTGGTCCGGGTCCGCGAAGGCATCCGCGCCACCACCGACGGCCCGTACTCCGAGGCCAAGGAGCAACTCGCCGGCGTCTTCCTGAT
>DASSDE010001065.1:0-5120 GCA_035697365.1 Kribbella sp.
CGAGGACGAGATGGTCGCCGCCTTCGACTACTGCCTGCACGGCAAGGGCGGCGCCGCGCCGTCCATCGACACCGCGATGCACGGGCTGGTCGACGCCCCTCATGTCGACCATCTGCATCCGGACTCGGGGATCGCGCTGGCGACCGCGGCCGACGGCGAGAAGCTGACCGCCGAGTGCTTCGGCGACCGGGTGGTCTGGGTGCCGTGGCGGCGGCCCGGGTTCCAGCTCGGGCTGGACATCGCGGCCGTCAAGCGCGACAACCCGCAGGCGATCGGCTGCATCCTCGGCGGCCACGGCATCACCGCTTGGGGCGCGACCTCGGAGGAGTGCGAGGCCAACTCGCTGGAGATCATCCGGACAGCGGAACGCTTCCTCGACGAGCGGGGGAAGGCGGAACCGTTCGGCGCGGTTGTCGAAGGGTTCGAGCCGCTCGACCAGGAGGAGCGTCGCCGGAAGGCCGCTGCACTGGCGCCGGTGATCCGTGGGCTCGCGTCGACGGACAAGCCTCAGGTCGGGCACTTCAACGACTCCGACGTCGTCCTCGAGTTCACCGCCCGGGAGAAGCTCGCCGAGCTGGCTGCGCTCGGTACTTCATGCCCTGACCACTTCCTCCGTACCAAGGTGCGCCCGCTGGTGCTGGATCTGCCGGCGAACGCACCGCTCGAGGACGCGATCTCCCGGCTCCGCGAGTTGCACGCGACGTACCGCGAGGACTACGCGGCGTACTACGAGCGGCACAAGGAAGCGGACAGTCCGGCGATGCGGGGTGCGGATCCGGCGATCGTGCTCGTCCCGGGGGTCGGGATGTTCTCCTTCGGGAAGAACAAGCAGACCGCTCGGGTGGCCGGCGAGTTCTATGTGAACGCGATCAACGTGATGCGTGGCGCCGAGGCGGTCTCGACGTACGCGCCGATCGACGAGCGGGAGAAGTTCCGGATCGAGTACTGGGCGCTCGAGGAGGCGAAGCTGCAGCGGATGCCGAAGCCGAAGCCGCTCGCGACCCGAGTGGCGTTCGTGACCGGCGGTGGCTCCGGCATCGGCAAGGCGATCGCGCACCGGCTCGCGGCCGAGGGCGCGTGCGTCGTGGTCGCGGACCTTGACCAGGCGGCGGCCGAAGCGGCGGCGAAGGAGATCGGCTCGACCGACGTGGCGGTTGCGGTAGCCGCTGACGTGTCCTCGGCGGAGGCGGTCGAGCAGGCACTGCGCGAGGCCGTACTGGCGTTCGGCGGCGTCGACCTGATCGTCAACAACGCCGGCCTGTCGATCTCGAAGTCGTTGCTCGAGACAACCGAACGCGACTGGGACCTGCAGCACGACGTGATGGCGAAAGGCTCGTTCCTGGTCTCCCGGGCAGCGGCCCGGATCCTTGTCGACCAGGGGATGGGCGGCGACATCGTCTACATCTCCAGCAAGAACTCGGTGTTCGCCGGGCCGAACAACGTCGCGTACGGGGCCGCGAAGGCCGATCAGGCGCACCAGGTCCGGTTGCTCGCGGCCGAGCTCGGAGAGCACGGCATCCGGGTCAACGGGGTGAACCCCGACGGCGTCGTCCGCGGCTCCGGCATCTTCGCCGGCGGCTGGGGCGCGAAGCGGGCGGCGGTGTACGGCGTGCCGGAGGAGGAGCTCGGTGCGTACTACGCGCAGCGGACCCTGCTCAAGCGCGAAGTACTGCCGGAAAACGTCGCGGCCGCGGTCTTCGCACTGACCGGTGGAGACCTGACGCACACGACCGGTCTGCATGTGCCTGTCGACGCCGGCGTGGCTGCCGCCTTCCTGCGTTAGGGGTATCTGTCATGTGGAGCACCGCACCGGACCGCTCGGTCGACGGGCACGGCGCGCTGCCCTGGGTCGAGCCGCGGAAGACGCGGATCGGTTTGGTGGCCGGCGGACTGGGTGCGTACTGGCCGCAGTTCCCGGATCTCCTGCCGCAACTGCAGGCGTCCGCGCGCCGGGTGTCCGAGCGGTTCGCGGGGCTCGACTGCGAGGTCGTGGACGTCGGGTTCATCTCGGACGCACAGGAGGGCTCCGCGGCCGCGGAGAAGCTGCGAGCCGCCGACTGCGACCTGATCGTCGGGTTCCTTACGACGTACATGACGGCATCGATGCTGGTGCCGATCGCTCAGCGCAGCGGAGCGCCGGTGCTGTTGCTGAACCTGCAGCCGACCGAGGCGATGGATCATGCCTCGTTCGACACCGGCGCCTGGCTGGCGTACTGCGGGGCGTGCCCGCTGCCCGAGATGGCGAACGCGTTCGAGCGCTGCGGGATCGACTTCCGGTCGGTCTCGGGGTACCTCGAGGACGAGCGCGCCTGGACGCGGATCGACCGGTGGATCCGGGCGGCCGGTGTCCGCGCGGCGCTCCGGCACGGGCGGCACGGCCTGCTCGGGCATCTCTACCCGGGGATGATGGACGTCGTCACCGACCCGACGCTGGTGTCCGCGCAGCTCGGTGGGCACGTGGAGATCCTCGAGATCGACGACCTCCGGGTCCGCGTCGAGCAGGTCACGGACGCGGAGACGACCGACCGGATGAAGGTCGCGCGGGAGATCTTCACGCTCGACGACTCGGTCGACGAGGGCGACTTCCGCTGGGGTGCGACGGTGTCGGTCGCGCTGGATCGGCTGGTCGAGGACTTCTCGCTCGACTCGCTGGCCTACTACCATCGCGGGCTCGATGGCGAGACCCACGAACGGGTGGCGGCCGGGATGATCCTCGGCGCATCGTTGCTGACGGCAAGGGGTGTGCCGGCCGCGGGCGAGTACGAGCTGCGGACGTCGCTCGCGATGCTCGTGATGGACAAGCTCGGCGCCGGCGGGTCGTTCACGGAGCTGCAGGCGCTGAACTTCAACGACAACGTCGTCGAGATGGGGCATGACGGACCGGCGCATCTCGCGATCTCGGCGCGGAAGCCGTTGCTGCGCGGCCTCGGGGTGTATCACGGGAAGCGCGGGTGGGGCGTGTCCGTGGAGTTCGACGTACAGCCAGGGCCGGTGACCCTGTGTGGGCTGGGGCAGCGACGGGACGGGTCGTTCAAGCTGATCGCGTCCGAGGGCACTGTCGTACCGGGACCGCTCTTACAGATCGGGAACACGACGTCGCGGGTGGATTTCGGGTGCGACCCGGGCGAATGGACGGATGCCTGGTCGGCGTCCGGCGTTGCGCATCACTGGGCGCTCGGGACCGGTCATCGTGCGGCGGACCTGCGCGCGGTGGCTGAGCTGCTCAAGCTCGAGCTGACGGTGGTCGCACCGTGAAACGAGTCGCGGCGGTGGACCTCGGGGCCTCGAGCGGGCGCGTCATGCTCGCCGAGGTGGGCCCGAACGTCCTGGAGCTGCGCGAGCTGAACCGCTTCTGGAACGGGCCGGTGCGCGTCAACGGCACGCTGCACTGGGACGTTCTGCACCTGTATCGGTCGATCCTCGAGGGACTCCAGCTCGCGGGGCGCCTGGACAGCATCGGCATCGATTCGTGGGCCGTCGACTACGGACTGCTCGACGAGGCAGGGCGGTTGCTGGGCAATCCGGTGCACTATCGGGACTCTCGTACCGACGGGGTGCTGGAGCGCGTCCTCGCCTCGGTGCCCGCTGCGGAGTTGTACGCCGTGACCGGCCTTCAGCAGTTGCCGTTCAACACCATTTACCAGCTGGCCGCGGAGCAGTTGCCTGCGAACGCGGCCACGTTGCTGATGATTCCGGATCTGCTGGCGTACTGGCTGACCGGTGAGATCGGTGTGGAGCGGACGAATGCGTCTACTACCCAGCTCTACGACGTATCGGCCCGGGACTGGAGCGACGAGCTGATCTCCCGAGTGGGTTCGCTCAGGCGGCGGATATTTCCTGCCTTGCGGGAGCCGGGCGACGTGATCGGGAACGTGTTGCCGGACGAGACCGGGTTGGCGCCGGGGACTCCGGTGATTGCGGTGGGGTCGCATGACACCGCGTCGGCTGTGGTTGCGGTGCCGGCGGTCGGGGAGCGGTTCGCGTACATCTCGTCGGGGACGTGGTCGCTGGTCGGGCTCGAGCTCGACGCGCCGGTGCTGACCGACCAGGCGCGGGACGCGAACTTCACCAACGAGGGCGGCGTCGACGGCCGGATCCGTTTCCTGCGGAACGTGATGGGCCTGTGGATCCTGCAGGAATGCCAGCGGATCTGGGGCGACGACGACCTGCCGAAGCTCCTCCAGGAAGCCGCCGCGGCGCCACCGTTCAGCGTCCTGATCGATCCGGACGCCCCCGAATTCCTTGCCCCGGGCAACATGCCGGCGCGGATCGACGAGCACTGCCGGGCAACCGGCCAGGAGCCACCCCGATCTCGCGGTACGACGGTGCGCTGCATCCTGGAGAGCCTCGCGTTGGCGTACCGCCGGACGCTCCGCGCCGCGCAGACGATCGCGGCGCGCGAGGTCGACGTACTGCACGTCATCGGCGGCGGTTCGCAGAACGAACTGCTCTGCCAGTTGACCGCCGACGCGTGCGGCGTACCGGTGCTCGCCGGGCCGGTCGAGGCGTCAGCGCTCGGCAACGTGCTCGTCCAGGCTCGCGCACTCGGCGAGCCCTTCCCGGACCTGGACGCGATGCGCGCCCTGGTCCGGGCCACCCATTCTCTGCGGCGCTACGACCCGCAGGGCAAACCGGCCGACTGGGACGCCGCCGAGTCCCGGATATTCGGATCTAGGTGATCAGCATGACCGTCCTCCCCCAGGAACTTCGACCGGTGGCGCGCCGGGTGCCGCCGCGCGAGATCAGTCACGACGATCTGCAGCTGCTCCGGCTGCTGGCGACCGGGCTTCCGGTCGACGGTGTCGCCCGGCGGCTGGAGCTGTCCGAGCGCACCGTCCGCCGCCGTACCCGGCTGATCTGCGACCGCCTCGGCTTCAGCACCGCGATCGAAGCAATCGTCTGGGCCGCCCGCCGCGGCCTGGTATAGCGAGGTGTTAGGCGGCGGCGAGGCCGGGTACCGGACGTTCTGAACATCGAGCCGAGGAGGAGCGATGAGCGGAATGACCATTGTCTGGATCGTCGTCGCCGTGGCCGTACTGGTCATCGTGGTGGCGCTGATCGCCGGGGCTGCGTCCCGGTCGTCGAAGCGTCGCGCTGAGCAGCAGCGGCAACAGGAGCGA
>DASSDE010001066.1:0-5934 GCA_035697365.1 Kribbella sp.
CCCAGAAGCGGTGATGGCCGGTGCGGAAGTAGGGAATGCCGAAGATGTCGTCGTGGTACGCCCGCACGAGTGCCTCGACGGCCTCGTGACGGAGCTCGTCCGAGTCCGGCGCCGCGACGAGCTCCCCCGCGTCCCAGCCGAGCCTGGCACAGACATCCTCGATCACCGGCCGTTCGCAGATGTTCTCCCCTCGCTCCCAGCGGGCGGCCATCAGGGCGTCGAAGAACTGCTCACCACGCCCCTGCCGCCGGCACAGCCACCAGGCAAGGTGCGGCAGCTCCCACCACGGATCGATATCGACCGGCCAGTGGATCGCGAGCCCCAGCCTCCGGGCCTGCGCCCGGGTGTCGTGCAGGATGTACAGGTGCTTGGCCTTGCTCATCCCGGCGTAGTGGAACTCCGCGTCGCGGGCCTCGAGCTGTGCCCGGGTCCGCTGGTCGGGATCCCAGTAGGGGATCAGTTCCAGACGCGAAAACGCGTCCGGGACCCGGCGGCGCAGCTTGATCGAGGCCATCCAGCTGTACGGACTGCGGAACGAGAAGTGCATCCGCGGTCCGGGCCGGTTCATCGGACCGCTCCCGTCAACTGAGCGATCGTCTCGCTGTCGAGCGTGGCGAGCCGTCCCGCGTCGGGGCCGCGGCTGACCGCGTACCCGTGGGCGATGGAGGCCTCGGCCACCACCGTGCCACCGACCAGGCACGTCATCTGGGCCGCGTAGGCCTTGTCCTTCCAGATGTCGGTGACCGTGAAGCGGGATTCGATCAGGTCCCCCATCCGGGCCTGACCACCGAGCGTCACCCGCACCCGGGACACCACCGGGATCCATCCCCGTGCTTCGAGTACGTCGGGGACCGCCAGACCGACGCTAGCCAGATAGCGGTCGACGAGTTCCTCGAGTGCACCGACGTACGCCGAATGCTGGACCCGGCTGGAGAACTGGCAATGGAAGTACCGCGCGGTCCAGTCGTGCCGGAACGCGCGGTCATCCGCGCTCCCGGTGAACAGCGGCTCGTACGGAACGACGTCGACGGCCGCGGCGACATCGTCCGGTGGAGCCAGCCCGCTGCCGAACTCGTCGACCAGGCACACCCGCAGCCGGCCCTTCAGTACTGTGTCCGGTCCGGACTCACGCGGCGCACTCAGGCGTACCCGGAACTCTCCCGCCCCTCGGGCCTCGACCTCGGCCTCGACCGTGTCGTCGACGGTCAGTACCGACGGCAGGACCACGGAACTGTCCTGTACCGACAATGCGAGCCCGTACGTTTCGTAGAGCTGCTGTGGTCCCCGGCCTCGATCGCGGAACCACTGCAGGACGGCTTCCTCGGCGATCGACATGAATTGCTTGAAGCCGATCCAGGTGCCGATGTTCGCGCTCCCGTAGCGAGGGCGGAAGGTGGCGGCCGACTGTCGCTCGTTCACCAGCATGCAGAAACTCCTCTCCGCGCGCAGACCCGGTAGCAGAGCGCTGCGATCCGCCCGGGATCGGCCAGATGAAGGTAGTGATCCCGGTCCGGTTCGATGACCAGACACGAGTTGGGCAGTGCCGCAGCCAGAGCGGCACACTCGGCAGCACGTGCCCGCTCTTGGGCGCCCACCACAACAGCGACCGGGGCCAGGACGACGCTCAGGTCGAGCCTGCCGCTGCGCAGGTACTCGTCGAAGACCGCGACGAACCCGTCGGCACCGACTCGATCCAAGGTTCTGCTGACCACGAGTTCCAGATCGTCGGCACGGATGCCGGCCCTTGAGCGTACGGCGATCCCGTCGCGGAGCTGTCGCTCAAAGGCGGCCCGAGCGGACTCCCAGGTGTGCCAGGTGGCCCGCTGGGTCCGGCCGTAGAAGAAGGGCGACAGCAGCAGGGAGGCGCGGATCTGGGTCCCCCGATCGCTGGCCATCAGTTCGAGCACCGCGTTCGCGGCGAAGGAATGCGCGACCACGAGGTCGGGCGACCGGTCGAGTCGCGCGAGCGCCCGGGCGACCCAGTCCCCCGGCGATGCCTCCCACCGCCAGCCGTAGTCGTTCCCGGCGTACCAGGGCAGCTCAGCGCTGACGCAGGACCAGCCCGGCCCCAGAGCGCCCGCGACCGGATGCCAGCTTGTATGGATGTCCTCAAGACCGTGCAGAACGAGCACCGTCCGCTCCGCCGGAGGGCTCAGTTGATGTAGCACCGGCAAGCCCGCGGTCATCTGCTCGCCCCTGCACGCACGGTGAACGAGCGATATCCGTACGCCGGCCCGCCGTCGACTACCTTTACCGAACTCGCCCGGCCCGAGGCAACAGCCTGGCTGGCGACCGCGGCCTGCACGACACCACGCGCTCCATAGGTCGCGGCCAGGCATTCGTCGAGGACCAGAGCACCATCTCCGGCTGCCACGTCCGGCGCCGCGAGGACGACGTCCGCCTCCCCGATCTGCGGACTCCTGCCGGCCGTGACCGGTCCCATCACGATCCCCCCGTTCGATGCTTCCAGGACGACACAGGCAGCTCCCCCGAAAAGATGTCCCGCAGGCTTCAGCAGCGCGTCCGTGATGTCGTCGCGTGGCTCGACGCCGACCACGACCGCGCGCCGACATCGGTCGGAGCGGATCAGCCGGACGGCCGCTGCCAAAGCATCGGTGCCCGACGTCTCGCCCGAGCACACCATCAGGTTGGGTCCGGCGAATCCGAACCGGATCGCGACGCTGCCGGCAATGACGTTGCTCGACAGGTTCGGCGCCTCGAGGGGACTCACGTCGCGCAGACGACCGTCGTACGCGGCCCGGGTCACGGCGCACACCGTGGCCAGGTTGCCGAGGTTCGAGCTCACGACAACCGCCGTACCGGGATCCACCGGCTGGTCGCGTCCGCGGGGTCCGCTGCCGGGCTCCAGACCAAGGGCTCGGTGCACCGCACAGAGTGCGAGAAGAGTCGCGGGCTCCTTGCCCAGCAGCCCTTTGCGCCCGAGCAGCCCGCGCGCGCTCGCCGGGGGGCAGGCCGGCGCGGGTACCCATCCCAACAGATCGGTCTCCGGCCCGAGACCGGGCACGTGCATACTCCATCCGGTCACCGCGATCATCGGCCGGCCCTCGCTAGCAGCGTCACGGCGTTCACGCCGCCGAACCCGAACGCGTTCACCTGCACGAGGTCGACCTCGGCGCCACGCACTGGTGACCCGGCGACCAGTCCGACGCCGGCCGCCTCCGGGACGGGACAGTCGAGGCCCGCGATCGGCGGAATGTCTCCGGCGAACGCTCGCACGGCCAGGTCCAGATTCAGCAACGCAGCCGCTCCGGATGTGTGGCCGACGGCACCCTTTCCCGCGGTCACGAGCGGCCCTGGGGACGATCCGAACACCTCACGGATTGCGGCCAGCTCGGTCGGGTCGTTCAACGCGGTTCCGGTTCCGTGCGCGACTACCAGGTCGACATCCGCGGGACGGCAGCCGGCCCGCCGATGCGCGTCCCGGATAGCCCTGACGATCCCGGCCCTGGACGGCGCTGTCTCGTGGAAGGCGTCGCAGCTCAGTCCGGTGGCGAGGATCCGGCCGGCGACCGGACCGGTCCAGTCGTCCGCGACCACTAGGGCAGCGGCCGCCCCGTCGCCGAGGAGGACACCGGTACGGTCGACGTCGAACGGTCGTACGCGCGTCGTCCGGGCCGCGGCGACGCGCCCGATCACCGCCAGCATCGAGGCAGCGACTACGTCCGCGCCGGCCGCGACAACGGCGTCGGCCTCGCCGCTGTCGACCATGTCCTGCGCGATCGCGAGCGCGTGCCCAGAGGCACTGCAGGCGTTGGAGATCGTTGTCACCGGCCACAACCCAGGCAGTTGCGCCGAGACCGCCGGGCCGAAGTCGAGGCTCTCGGCACTCACCTCGCCGGCTCCCAACGCCCAGCGTTCGACTGGACGGATCTCGCGAAGCCCGGTACCGACGATAAGCGGAACCGGTCCAACGCAGCGACCGGCGACGGTCGAGAGACACTCCAGCAGCAACTGGGTCGCAGACCGCGGCGAGGCGACGTCCGACTGGTATCCGTGGGACACGTTGACCAGCACGGGGTCGATGTCATGCAGCGGCCGGGCCCCGGTCGCGCCCGCCATCATGCGGGCGAAGGTGGCCTCGCCGTCGCCGAGGCAGGTCCGGACCTCGATGCCGGCTAGGAGTGCCACATCGCGCCTCGCAGTACCGCGCAACCGACCGCGCCCTCAGCACTGGATGCGAGTAGCAGGCCGTAGGGCCGGAAGGCCGTTCCGGCGGCCGGCGAACCCAGCAGCTCGCTGAGCGCGATCAGCTGCCGTGCCGGTCGGGCCAACTGGTTGCCGTCAGCAAGATTCACCTCAGGCTCCGCCAGTCCGGGATCGGCCAGCCACGACCAGGCCGGAACTGCGGCCGCCTCGGCACGCTGCACCGCGGTCAGCCCGGCGACCGAGCCGACGTCGGCGGTGGACGCACCGGCCTCGGACAAGGCCCGCAGCGCGCAGCGCCCGAGCGCCTCGATCCGCGACGCCCTCGATGGCGCGAAGCCAATCGCCACGCCGGCCACCCGGGGCCTGGTGGCCCGATCCTCGCCGGCCGCACCGAGGACGAACAGCGCACCGCCCTCGTCCAGGTGTCTGCTCGCTCCCTCGCTCCCGTCGGCGATCCAGGCGCCGATCGGCGTCAGCTCGTCGACGACACCTGCCACCAGCAGGTCGGCCTGATCGGTATCGAACAGACTCGTCGCGTAGTGCAGCACGGAGAGGAACGCCATCGGGCCGCCGGCGACGGTGGCGTTGATCCCGGTCAGGCCGAACCAGATCGCCGCCTGACCGGCCGCCCCATTCATCACGGTGTTCGGGAAGAGGCCCGGATTCACGAGGTGTGGTGGGTGCTGGGTGAAAGTGGCAACGGAGTAGTCGACCGACGACTGTATGCTTCCGACGGTGGTGCCGAGAACCACACCCGCCCGGGACCGGTCGACGCCGTCGAGGTCGATACTGGCGTCCGCGAACGCGGCGCGGGCAGCCAGGACGGTCAGCGCGGTCCGGCGGTCGAAGAAGCCGGTACCCTTCCGGCCGAGCTGTTGCCGGACATCGAGATCGACCGCCGAGTACGTCGTACCCGGTGGGAACGGCGCGTCCTCCCAGTGGGCGGCCAGCTCCACGGCGGAGATGCCACGGACCGGATCCGGGCCTGACGCGGTATCTCCGACCGTCCCCACGCCGAGGATCTCGAGGGCGGTCACAGTGCCTCCGCCAGGATCACGATGGCGTTGTTGCCGCCGAAGGCGAAGCTGTCGTTCTGCGCGATCCGGATCCGCTGTGGCCGGGCGTAGTTCGGCACCGGGTCGATGTCGGCAAGCTCGGGATCGGCGGTCTGCCAGTTGATCGTCGGCGGCAGGAAACCGGCCGAGATCGCCAGCGCGCAGGCCATCGCACCGAACGCGCTCGCCGCGCCCATCGTGTGCCCGAGCATCGACTTGATCGAGCTGATCGGTGGGACGTCCGCGCCGAACACCTCACGCAACGCGGCCACCTCGGTCCGGTCGTTGGCCGGCGTACCGGTGCCATGCGTGCAGACGTACTCGATCTCGTCGGGCGTGATGCCGGCCCGCCGATGAGCCAGCCGCATACAGCTGGCGATACTCGCGGCGTTCGGCGCCACCATGTGGGCGGCATCGCAGTTGAGGCCGTAGCCGAGAACCTCTGCGTACACCCGCGCACCACGCGCCTCGGCGCTCTCCGCGGACTCGAGCAGCAGCATCGCTCCGCCCTCGGCGGTCACGATGCCGGTCCGGTCCCGGTCGAACGGCGCACACACGGTCTCGGCCACGGCGCCCAGCCGGACAAAGCCGGCATGCGCCCAGCGGCAGACCGAGTCGGCACCACCGGCCAGCATGAAGTCGGCCCGGCCGCGGGCCACCGCGTCGAAGGCGTGACCCAGGGCGTAGTTGCCGGCCGCGCACGCGGTCGCGA
>DASSDE010001067.1:0-2363 GCA_035697365.1 Kribbella sp.
GTCGGCGAGCCAGTACTTGCGGGCCAGCCAGAGCGCGAGCAGCCCGAACACCACCGACACCACGAACCAGACCGGCTGCACCCAGCTCGCCTCGTCACCGATCCGGTGCAGGAACCCGTTGAACGACTGGTTGCCGGTGTACGCGAGCCCGCCGACCCGGTTCGCGTCGAGGATCACATCCGTCCAGTACCGCCACGACTGGTGCGGGACGATCGCGAACCCGATCGCCATCGTTGCCAGCAGCCCCAGTACGGCGTTGCGCAGCGCCCGCCACTGCTTCGTCACCACGAGCAGCGCGAGGAACGGCAACGGCGTCAGCTTGATGCCGATCGTGACACCGACCCAGAACCCGCGCAGCCGGGTGTCCTTCGGCCGGACCAGGTCCAGCAGGATCATTGCAGTCAGCAACAGGTTGATCTGGCCGAACTGGATCGTCTGCCAGACCGGCTCGAGCAGCAGCGACAGCAGCGTCAGCGCGACCAGCACCGCTGTCCGCTTGCGCTGGGTCACGAACGACCAGAACGTCTTGGTCAGGCTGGTCCGCCACAGCGCGGTGATGCACAGCACCGAGAGGGTCGTCCACGCCACCAGCGCGACTCCCCACGGTACGGCGGCGAGCGGCACCATCGCGATCGCCGCGAACGGCGGGTACGTGAACGGGAGGTTCGAACCGCCGGGCAGCTTCGCGTCGTACAGCGAGTCACCGTGCAGCAGGACCGAGCCGCCCATCCGGTAGACGCGGAGGTCGATCATGCCGCCGTACAGGTGGGTCATCCAGGCGCCGACGGCGACGAGCGCTGCACAGGCGAGGACGGCGATGACGATGCTGCGGCCGGTGGGGCGGGTAGAGGTTGCAGGGGTGGTCACGGTCACGTCAGGTCGGCTCCGAACAGGTCTTCCAGCGCTCGCCGGGTCTCGTCGTACTCGGTGTGAAGCAGGGCGGTCATCCCGACCGACCGGGCGCCGTCGACGTTCTGCTGCAGGTCGTCGACGAACACGCACTCGGCCGGCTCCAGGCCGATCCGGTCCGCCGCCAGCCGGAAGATCTCGGGCTCGGGCTTGCGCAGCCCGACCTCACCGGAGATGACGATGTCGTCGAACATGCCGTCCCAGGTGTCGCGCGGATAGGTGTTGCCCCAGGAGTTGGACAGCAGCGCGGTCCGGATACCGCGCTCGTTCGCGCGGCGGACCAGCGCCGCCATCGCGGGCTGGTGCTCGAAGTGCGCGAACATCCGCTCGATCAGTCCCTCTGCGGGGACCGGCGTACCGTCGCGGCGGACCAGCAGCGACGCGAGCTTGCGCTCGAAGTCCGGGACCGCGATCTGGCCGCGTTCGAGCGCGTGCACCGGGTTGAGCTCAGCGGCTGGCGCGGTGTCGGACGGGAGCCATTTCAGCACCGCCTCGAGGTACGAGTCGAAGTCGAAGTCGTCCAGCTCCGCCCAGCGCCGCAACGCCGGTTCGAGGCCTGAGGTGAGGACGCCGCCCCAGTCCACCAACAGACCACGCGGTACCGCACGCACCTCAACCATGGCGGCAAGCCTACTCAGACCGTGGAGATGCTCACCGTCCCCACCCTGGTTCTCACTTTCTGTGTCCGCAGCCGGTGTCAGTGGGCGTATTCGACGTTCACGTCACCTGAGGACGTCCGTGCCGTGATGGTCCGCGTCGACTGCGGGTCGGTCTTCACGCTCGCGGTCTCGTCACCGGACGACGTCTTCGTGTCGACCTGGTACGCCTCGTCGCCGGCCGGGATCTCGATCGATACGTCACCCGAGCTCGTCTTCGCATCGATCGACTGCGGCGCGACGGTGAACTCCAGCGACGTACTGCCCGAACTGGAGTGCGTCGTGACCGCCGTCGAGGTCAGCCCGTCGGCCTCGATCTCGCCCGAACTCGACCGCAGCTCCAGCGTCCCGCCGAGGTCGTGGGCCTCGATCCGGCCCGAACTCGTCTTCAGCTCGGCCCCGCCCTCGATCCCGGCGACGGTCATCTTGCCGCTGCTGTTCTCGACCTTCAGTTGCACGTCGCGCGGCACGGTCAGCACGTAGCTGGTCTCGCACCCGAACGACAGGAACCCGCAGCCGCCGCTGTTCAGTTCGAGCTTGCCGTCGCCGGCGTTGAACTTCTCCTTCGGGTCCGAACCGAAGGCGTTCCGCTCGAACTGCCGGTCCACCTTGATCTCGGTGCCGTCACCCGGCCGGATCTCGACGTTCGCCGAACCGCCCTTCACCTCGAGCGTGCTGCCTTGCAACGTGTAGCTGCTCTGGCCGGACTTGGTGCCCTCGGTCAGCCCGGTGAGCGCCCAGTAGGCGCCGCCGAGGATCAGGGCGACCGAGATCGCGATCCCGTACCGGCGCTGCGGG
>DASSDE010001068.1:0-3013 GCA_035697365.1 Kribbella sp.
TCGGCGTTCGGTCGCCGAGGACGGGACAGGCGGTAGCAGCGGGCGAGCGTGCGTTGAGGCTGAGCAGGTTGTTGTTTGAGCGAGGACGTCATAGGATTAGGGCGTTCGTACAGGACGATTGCCCTGGAGGGTGCGGATGCCGCCGACGGCGAAGCAGGGGGAGGAGGTTCGGCTGCGGCTGATGGCCGCGGCAGCCGCGCTGATCCCGGAGCGCGGCTGGTCCGCGGTGAGTACGCGGGTCCTGGCTGAACGGGCGGGGGTGACGCCGAGCGTCGTGCACTACCACTTCTCGTCGGTGCAGGAGGTGCTCACCGAGTCCGCGATCACCGCCATGCGGCAGGTGCTCGCGACCAGCGACGAGCTGTTCACTACTGCGACCACACCGGCTGCGGCGATCGAGGCGATGCTGGCCTCGGTCGAGCAGTACGACGGCACCGACCCGATGTCGCTGCTCTTCGTCGAGACGTACCTGGCCGCGACCCGCGACGAACGACTGCGGACGCAGATCGCCGGCCTGGTCGCGGACTTCCGGACCCGCGTGGCCGACTGGCTCACGATCCACCAGGTGCCCGAGCCCGCCGAGACCGCCGCCGTGCTGGCCGCAGCCGTCGACGGTCTGCTCCTGCACCGGGCGCTGACGCCGGAATCCCCTTCCATCACAAGTGTTCTGCAAAGGCTGGTGAGTTGAATGCACGCGATCATCTGTGGAGCCGGAATCGCCGGACTGGCGCTGGCGAACCGGCTGGCGACGCTCGGCCAGGACGTCACCCTGCTCGAACGCAGCCCCGGGCCGCGTCCGCAGGGGTACATGATCGACTTCTTCGGTCCCGGGTACGACGCGATGGCCGCGATGGGCCTGATGCCGGCGCTCGAGGAGGTCGCGTACCACGTCGAGGAAGGCGTCCTGGTCGACGCGAACGGGCGTCGGCAGGCGGGGATCAACATCCGGCAGTTCGCCGAGGGTGAGCTGCTCAGCGTGATGCGGCCGGACCTCGAGGGAGTGTTGCGCGATCACCTGCCCAGCAGCGTGAACCTGCAGTACGGCGTCGCTCTGACCGGTGTCACTCCGCGCGCCGATGGGGTCAGCGTGCAACTCGCGGACGGCTCGACGCTGGACGGGGATCTCCTGATCGGTGCCGACGGCATCCATTCGGCCGTACGGCGAGAGGTGTTCGGGCCGGAGGCGTCGTACCTGCGGTTCCTCGGGTTCCACACGGCGGCGTACAGCTTCGATGCGCCGGCGATCCACGACGAGGTGGCCGGGCGGTTCTGCCTGACCGACACGATGGGGAGCCAGTTCGGGTTCTACTCGCTGCGGAACGGGCGGGTGGCCGCGTTCGCGGTGCATCGGACGGACGATCCCGTCGTACCGGACGACACCCGGGCCGCGATCAGGTCGGCGTACGACGGTCTCGGCTGGGTGGTGCCGCAGGCGCTGGCCTTGTGCCCGGACGCGGACCAGATCTACTACGACCACGTTGCACAGATCGTCATGCCGCGGTGGAGTTCGGGGCGGGTCGTACTGGTCGGCGACGCCTGCGGAGCGGTCTCGCTGCTCGCCGGCCAGGGAGCGTCGCTCGGCATCGCGGGCGCGTACCTGCTCGCCGAGAAACTGGTCGGTGCCTCGATCGAGGAAGCAACGGCGGAGTACGAACAGGTCTGGCGCCCCGTCATCGAGGAAAAGCAAAAGGTCGCCCGCTCGACAGCCCGCTGGTTCCTCCCAAGATCCCGCACCGAGCTGCTGGCCCGCCGAGCCCTCCTCAAGCTCCTCCGCCTACCCGGCCTCCGCACCCTCCTCCCAGCCGCGCTCGCGGGCAAGCCGACAACTTTGATCCGCGAAGCCGCCGCAGGCAACTCCCGAGTCGGCTGAGCCCGGTCGCTGGCGGGTTCTTCGCCGGCTGGCGGGTTGCAACGGGCCAGCCGTGAAACAACCCGTCAGTCGAGGACGGTGAGGTCGGCTGGGCCTAGGCGGAGGGTGCCTGAGGTGAGGGGTGTGGCGCGGACGCCGCCGTGGCCGCGGAGGGCGCGCATCGCGCCGGGAGCGAGGACCTGGTCCATCCAGGCGCAGGGGTTGGCAGGGCGGTTGGCCTGGAAGGTGATCGGGCCGGTGCCGGAGTCGAGCGTGAAGCGGCGCCCGGCGATGCGGGTGCCGTCGGGTGCTCGGCGTACGGCGAGGTCGTCGAGCGGGAAGCCGCGGAGCGTGATGTTCCGGCGGGCCAGGTGTGGGTCGAGAGGTGCGGGCAGGCCGAGCACCCGGACGACCTCGTCGAGCGAGGCGGCGTCGATCAGCGTGATCGCGGCGTTCCGGTGGATGGCCTGGCCGTAGTACCGGTCGCCGACGATGCCCAGCCCGGCGCGGACCTCGATCGAAGTTCTCGCGACCGGCTCGGGGTCCTCGCGCGGGCCGTCCTGCGGGCGGCCTTCGAAGGCATGCCGTCCGGACACCATCAGCGCGACGATCTCTACAGCGCTCATGTCACCCCCCAGGTCAGTGGGTCGAGTAGATGGTAGAAGTGCAGGCGGCGGGGGTCCGGTTCGGGTACACCGTAGGACTGGAAGAACGGGGACGGGTCGGCGGACCACTCGTCGTGCAACTGGATCGCGGCCAGCGCCAGGTCGGAGTAGCGGTCCGCGACGCCGAGCCGGCCGAGGTCGATCAGGCTGGTGACCTGGAGGGTCTGCGGGTCGAAGAAGACGTTCGGCAGGCAGGCGTCGCCGTGACAGACAGCCGGCTCCAGGACGCTCTCGATGTAGGGGCGCTCGGCAACTACCTCGGCCAGGAGGTCCTCCGGGCGGAGCTTGCGCCATTCGTCGGTGAGGAACTGAGGGTTGACGGCACCACGCTGTACGACATCGCTCGCTGTCGCGATCACGTCTTCGAGAGGTCGATCGAAAGGACAGCCCGGTAACGCGTGCAGATCCCGCAACACCGCGCCCAGGTTGCGCATGGCACGCTCGTACGCGGACGGCGGGAGCTGCTGACCCGAAACCCCCGGAACGGCGGACGTGATCA
>DASSDE010001069.1:0-4391 GCA_035697365.1 Kribbella sp.
CAACCCCTTGCCGGTGAAGAAGCACGTGATCCGCCAGTCCGGCAACGCGACCAGCTCCTTGTCGTACAGCCGACGGCTCTTGATCAACGGCACCTCCTCGGGCGAGCCGAACTGACACCAGCCCAGACAGCGGTCGCCGTCGAACACCAGGGCGTTGTGCGTACTCCCCGCGCGCACTCGCTCTTCCTTGTCTGCCCGGTTCTGCTCGGCCGTACGGTCCTTGCCGAGCTTGACGTGAAATCCCATGCACCAGCAGCCGCCCCAGACCCCGTTGTTCGCCTCCGCCAACTCGGCGAACGCGGGCCAGGTCTCCTCGGTCAGCATCCGCACCGCGTAGCCGTCGCTCATCGGTCCTCCCGTCGTCTGCCGCCGACCGTAGCTGTCGGCCCGGACAATTTGCTTGCATGCAAGCTTGTATGCTTGATGTTCGTGACGGAGATTGCGGCGGCGGAGCGGGCGTACCTGATGCTGAAGGAAGGCATCCTCACCGGCGACGTACGCGGCGGCGACCTGTTGAGCGAGGTCGAGGTCGGGACGCCGCTCGGTATCAGTCGTACGCCGGTGCATGAGGCGTTCCTGCGCCTCCAGGCGGAGGGTCTGCTGAGGATGGTGCCGCGGCGCGGAGCGGTCGTCGTACCGGTCGAGCCAGGTGAGGCGACCGACGTTCTCGAGGTACGGCGGGCGCTGGAGAGTGCCGCGGTCCGCCGACTTGCCACCGGAGCCGACCGATCTACTCTGCGCGCGACGCTCGCCGGGCTCCTCGAGACGCAGCAGGCACTGGCCGCGGCCGGCGACGTGCCTGGGTTCGTCGTTGCCGACGAACAGTTCCACAGCGCGATCGTGGCGGCGAGCGGGAACGCGCTGTCGATCCGCTTCTACGAGACGCTCGCCGATCGGCAACGGCGGATGGCGCTCAGCTCGATCGGTACCCGAACGGAGCATCTGAGCACATTGGTCGCCGAGCATCGTCGACTCTCCGAGCTTGTGGACGCCGGCGACGCGGATGGCTTCGACGGATCTCTGACCGCACACCTGAGCGCGACGCACGCGGCGTTGCTCGGCGGCGCCCGGTGACAGCTGTGCAAGCTGCGACGCTGGATGAGGCGCCGGCGTCGACGCGTGCGTGGTGGCCGGCCGGGCTCGCGATGCTGGTGATCGGGTGGGGCGGCAATCAGTTCACGCCGCTGCTGAGCGTGTATCGCGACCACGGCGGGTTCTCACAGCTCGACGTCGAGGTCTTTCTCGGCGCGTACGTCGTCGGACTCGTTCCAGGGCTTCTGATCGCGTCAGTGCTCTCGGACTGCTTCGGACGCCGGCCTTTGATGCTGGTCGGGCTCGGTTCGTCGTTCCTCGGCAGCGCGCTCCTCGGGCTGGGCGATGTCGTCGGCTATCCCGCACTGTTCGCGGGACGGGCACTGTCGGGTGTTGCGGTCGGCATTGCGATGGCGGTCGGTACGGCGTGGGTGACCGAGCTGTCCCCGTCCGGCACGGGCGCCAGGCGTTCGGCTGTCCTGCTCACGATCGGCTTCGCCGCAGGACCCGCGTCCGCGGGCATCCTCGCCGAGTGGACCAGGCCCGCTCTCGTCTGGCCGTACGTCGTCCACCTCGCGCTCTGCATTCCCGCGATCTGGCTCGTCCTCACCACGCCGGCCGAGTCGAGCCAGTACGGCGGTCGCGTCCGTCTGCGTGTACCGCGCCGCTTCTTCCGCGTCGTACTCCCGATGGCTCCCTGGATCTTCGGGTCCGCCGGTGTCGCGTACGCGATCGTCCCGCAGGTCGTCGACGGTGCACTGGGTCGGTGGGCGTTGCTCTTCACGTCCGCCCTCACAGTCGCGACTCTCGTCACCGGCGTGCTCGTCCAACCCTTGGCCCGTCGCCTCGACCACCACTCCAGTGCACGCGCTGTCGTGGTCTCGATGGGCCTCATGACAGTCGGCATGGCACTCGCAGCCGTGACGGCCGGCGTACGCCGCCCATGGCTCGCAGTACCGGTCGCCCTGGTACTAGGAGCGGCCTACGGCATCGCAGTAGTCTCCGGCCTCCTCGAAGTACAACGCATGACACCCCCAGAGCACCTCAGCGCCCTGACCGGCATCTACTACGCCCTCGCATACATAGGCTTCCTGCTCCCCGCCCTACTAGCCTTCCTGGCCCACTGGTTCCCCCTCCCCACCATGCTCACCACAGTCGCCCTAACAGCCCTCACCTGCACGCTCCTGGCGACTAGATTCAGTCAACATGACACCTGAAGTAATACATCGCAGCCTGCGCGAGCAGCCCGTCCTCCGCAGCAGAGGGCTGTGGAACCCCACAGACCCCACATCCGGCGCAGGGACGGCCCTCCGGACCGTCAACGCGGAGGTCGATCGTCAAGAACTCACGAGAGCGGGCGCGGTCTACGTCTGTCTCGGCGAACTCACCGCCGACGGTCTCATGCCTGGTGAGGCAGTGGTTCCGGTGGACCGTCTCGGCGAGTCAACCGAGGCGGTCGAGGCGCTGACCCTTCCTGCCACGAGGGCGCTCTCAGTCGTCTACCGCGACGACATCCACCTCACCGCAGGCGCCGCGATGAAGCAGCACCTGCGGCAGTACGCCGTACGGGAGGGACTCACGCTCGACGGTGAGCCTCGATGGACCTACTACACCAGCCCGGATTGGAACCTCGAGCTGGACGACCATCTCATCGAGGTCCTCTGGCCTTACTGATGTTTGAGGACGATCGTCACGCGGCTTGTGCCCTGGGGTAGGTGGATGGTGCCGGCGGACTGGTTGATGGTTGCCGAGTGCACCGAGACGTTCGCGATGTTGTTTCGCAGCGCAGGCAGCTCGATGCTGTAGCCGGTCGGCCGCGATGTGTCGCCGCTGAACTGGATCGTCACGGTCTTGCCTGCCGTCGTCAGCTGGTAGCCGAGCCGCCCGCCGTTCGTGGTCGGGTAGCTGTCCAGCCCGATCTTCTTCCCGTTCCCGCGCAGCCACTCGTCCGGCACACCACGCCCGACGATGACCGTACCGTCGGCCTTCTCCGCGATCAGCGAGTCGAACAGCACCTTGGTTGCCGTCGACTGACCCCACATGTGCTGGTTCGAACCGCCACCACCACGCGCATGGTCGATGTCCCACGGCGAGGTCGCGCTCGGGTAGTCGACGCCCTCCCACCAGCCGTACGGCCCGCTCATGCTCTGATCGATCATGAACTGGTACGCCTTGATGCCAAGGTCCCGGTACTGCTCACCGCGCAGCGCAGCACTCCCGTAGCCGGCGTTGTACGCACTCGAGAAGTACCCGTGCGGGTACCCGCCGAAGTTGTAGATCGTGTCCGAGATGTCCTTACGTCGATCGAACCCGTGCGTGTACGTGGCGTCGATCTTGTCGAACATCGTCCCGGTCTGCTCGGCGCCGAACAGGTACCCGTCCCACGCCCACCGGCCGAACAGGAACATCGACGCCCAGTTCGCGTCCCGAGGATCCTTGCGCGGACCGGTCTCGTTCGGCTCGACCATCGAGATCGGGATGTAGTCCAGGTTGTACTCCCGCATCGTCTGGTTGATCCGATCGGTCGCCACCTTGAGCAGGTCGTCGTACTGCGCCTTCGCCCACGCCGCCTCACCGGTCTCCCCCAGCGCCGTCGCCAGGTAGCGGTACGTCGTGAGGCCCGTCAGCGCAGCCCAGTTGTCGATCGTCCAGTACCCGTGCGAGTCGATCGCGTCGGTCGCCTTGATGATGCCCTTGCCGCCGTCGATGCGATCGGTCTCGACCGTGTGCGTGTTCTTCTTGATGGTCTCGAACCGGCTGCGGATGAAGTCCTTGTCGCCGGTGCGCTGCAGATACAGCGCGTACGGCCACGAGTACTTCCACTTCGCGTCGTCGTACTGCAGCTGCGCCGGCAGCGACGTCAGGTAGTCCTTGGCATAGGTGAAGTCGCCGATGGTGAGCAGCGTCGACACGATGCCGATCGTGTCGTGGTCGAACATCTCGTCGTACCCGTTCTCACCGACGTGCAGTTCCTTCGTGCCGTTGATGTCGTCGCGGATGATCAGCGTGTAGATGTAGCCGGCCTTGTACGCGTTGATCAATCGTTTGTCGGGAAGGTCGGTGATGTTCGCGATCGCCGCCAGCCGGTTGTTCCAGTACTGGCGCATGTGGCCGTAATGCTGGTCGAATCCACCGAGTTGTTTCAACTGGTCGACGGTCGGCCAGTCGTACGTACCGTCGAAGCGGTCCGCAGCCACGGCGTAGTCGCGGACGACCGTCTGGCCGGCGCCGATCGTCGGGCCGGCGTCGTTGAGCGGAGTCAGCAGACCGGAGACGCGCGGCAGCCGGGCCTCGGAGGTCGTGGTGTTGGTCACCGTCATCCGTGAGTACGCAACCTCGAAACGGTTGCCGTTGACAAC
>DASSDE010001070.1:0-4528 GCA_035697365.1 Kribbella sp.
TACGCGGTCCCGCAAACCCTGGAGGGCGAGGGCGTCCGCACCCTAGGCGTGACCCTCGACAGCGACCAGGCAGCCATCGGCCTGGCCGGCCGCTTCACCGACCGCCGCATCCCAACGATCCTCCGCCGCCTCGAGGCTGTCGCCCGAACGATCGACACCACCGCCGCCTGAAACTCCCGCCTGGCGCTACAGTAGCACCAGAATGGTGCTATCAAAGCACCGGTTGTGGAGGCTGCGATGAGTCTGACGAGTGTCCCGGGGGCGATCAGTGGGGTCGTGCCTCGGTTGGCGGTGAAGGCCGACCACGTCCCCCGGAGCGAGACCGGGATCGGGGCGTTGATGCCGTGGGCGGATCGGTTGTGGATGGTGACGTACGTCGCGCACACGCGCAAGACCGGTGGTGGGACCGGGTTGTTCTCGATCGACGACGACCTGCAGATCACCAAGCACCCGGCGAGCGTTGTCGGGACCTATGCGAATCGCCTTGTCCACAAGGAGAGTGATCAGCTCTTCATCGGGCCGCACGTGATTGATGTCGAGGGCAACGTTCGGACGATCGAGGCGTTGGTCGACGTACGGCTGACCGCTACCGCGCGGCATCTGACGGACGAGGCCGGCAAGGTGTACATGCTCGGGATGGAGGGTGAGTTCTTCGAGGTTGACGTACGGAGCCTTGAGGTCACTCAGCTGTACGACCTGCTCGACGAGTTGGACGTGCACGACTACCCGCACTTCAAGGACATGTACACCCGGCACGGGCGGGTCGTGGTGGTCAACAACTCGTACTATGACAAGGATTTTCCCGCCGGACACAGTGACGGGCGACTGGCCGAGTGGGACGGGAGGACCTGGACCGTTCTCGCTCGGACGCAGTTCAACACGCTGAGCAGCGCGAACGGCATGGGTGCGGGGCTGTACGCGGTCGGGCAGGACCGGGCGTCCGCACTGTTCCATGTGTTCCTGCCGGACACCGGCTGGAAGGTGTACCGGCTGCCGAAGTCGACGCACACCCAGGACCATGCGTTCACCACCGAATGGCCGCGGATCCGGGAGGTCGAGTCCGAACGACTACTCATGGACGCCAGTGGGATGTTCTACGAGCTGCCGTCGCTCACGTACGGGAACGCCGTCTGGGGCATCCGGCCGATCGCCTCCCACCTGCGGATCGTCGGGGATTTCTGCTCCTGGAACGGGATGCTGGTCCTCGCCGGCGACCAGACGACACCGATCGGCGACGCCAACCCGGTCGCCGGGCAACCGCAGGCGAACCTCTGGTTCGGGAAGACCGACGACCTGTGGAGCTGGGGCAAACCACAGGGCTGGGGCGGCCCGTGGTGGGAGACTCCGGTCGAGGCCGACGTACCGTCTGATCCCTATCTGATGACGGGCTTCGAACACAAGTGCCTGCACCTCACCCACGACGCGGACAACGCCGTCGACTTCCACGTCGAGGTCGACTTCCAGGGCACCGGCACCTTCCATCGCTACCGCACCATCACCGTCGGACCCACCGGCTACGAAGCCTTCACCTTCCCCGCCGGCTTCAGCGCCCACTGGGTCCGCCTCGTCCCCACCACCACCTGCACCGCCACCGCCCAACTCACCTACACCTGAGCGAGGGTCAGTCTCTCCCGCGACACGCAGTCGGGTGGCGGGAGAGGCTCGGGCAGCGGACGCTGTTCACGTAAACATTCATCACGCTGAGGAGGGGACATGCGCGGGTCCCGGGTGGTGGTTGGGGTGTTGCTGGCTGCGGTCGGTCTCAGTTTGCTGGGGGTTCCAACGAGTTCGACGGCGGCGCCGACGGACGACTCGTTCCACCCCGGTCAGCCCTGGGTGGACACCAGCGGGAAGGTGATCCAGGCACACGGCGGCCAAGTGGTCACCGCCGAGGACGACGACGGCCGGCCCATCTACTACTGGTACGGCGAGGATCGCAGCAATGGGTACTCGGACAGTCCTGGTGTGCACCTGTACTCGTCGCACGACCTCTACCACTGGAACGACGAGGGCCTCGCGCTGCGGGCGATGAACTCCCGGGATCAGTTCGAGAACGACAAGTACTTCGCCAAGCTGTACAAGCACTACACGCCCGCGCAGAAGGAGATCGTCTGGCGGGACCTGTCGACCAACAGCATCCGTACGGACGGCTGGGCCACGTTCTCGATCCTCGAACGCCCGAAGGTCATCTACAACAAGGCGACCCGCAAATGGGTGATGTGGGTGCACTCCGACGGCCCGTCGTCGCCCACCGGCACGTCGAACTACGCGCGCGCCGAGGCCGGCGTGGCGATCGCGGACTCACCGAAGGGCCCGTTCCGCTGGATCGACTCCTACCGGCTGGACCACGTGCCGAGCGACTCGGTCCCGTGGTGCGGCAGCGGCTCGTCGTTCGACCCCGCGGGTGGGATGGCGCGGGACATGAACCTGTTCGTGGACGACGACGGCACCGCGTACATCATCTACTCCTCCGAGGAGAACCGGACGATGTACATCTCCAAGCTGAACAGGTCCTACACCTATCTGTCCGCGTCGCCCGACAACGCCGTACAGGGCAAAGACTTCACCCGGACGCTCGTGTGCAACCAGCGTGAGGCGCCGGCGATGTTCAAATCCGAGGGCACCTACTACCTGCTGACGTCCGGCGCGACCGGCTGGGACCCGAACCCGGCGCACTACGCGACCTCGCAGAACATCCTCGGCCAGTTCACCGACCGCGGCGCCCCGATCACCGGCGACGGCGCCGCCACGACGTACGACTCGCAGAGCACCAATGTGATCACGATCGACCAGAAGCACAACAAGTTCCTGTTCATGGCAGACCGCTGGACACCCAGCGATCTCGCGAACGCACCGTACGTCTGGATGCCCATGCGCTTCGGCGAAGGCGGCAGTCTCACGATCGGCCCGGACACCGAGTGGTCTCTGAGGGACTTGACCCCGTACACCCGCTGGACTGTCACCAGCACCATCCCGGACCACGTCTGGCTCAACGACATCAGTACCTTGCCAAGCACCGTCACCGTGACGACCGCGCGTGGCGCGCAACAGGTCAGCGTCACCTGGGACCCGTCTAGCGTCGCGCAGCCCGGCCCAGGGAGCCTGCGCGGCACGCTCGCCGACGGCCGGACGTTCACGCGCTCGGTCGTCGTGGTTCCCCACAATCTCCGGTACGCAGTGAACGCCGGCGGTACCGCAACAGCCGACTGGACCACGCTCGCCACCCAGCAGCCACTACTCAACTCGTCCCCCGAACAGCCGCTCGGCACCGACCCCACGACCGGCACCACATGGGGCTACACCGGCTCCAGCGCACCATCCGGCACCGGCGACCTGTACACCACACTCCGGTACGCGAAGAACCACGAACCACTCGTCTACACCTTCGGCGGCCTCGACCCAGGCACCTACACCGTCCATGCCGGCTACTACGACCCCTGGCCGTGGGCCAACCGCGCCGCACAGGTCACCATCAACAACACCGTCGTCGATCAGCAACGCCTGTTCACCGCGACCGGCACATCAGCCTCGTACGGCGGCATCCAAGTAGGTGCCGACGGCACCATCACCGTCTCGATCGCCCCAACCCGCTCCCCCGACATCCAAATCAGCTGGCTCTTGATCTCCCGCAACCCCTGACACCTCCTGCAGTTCTCTATGCTGTGGGCATGGTGGAGGAGGTTGGGTCGGGGCGACGTGGGGTGAAGGGGCATCCTAAGTCGGGGCCTTCCATTGGGGATGTTGCGCGGCTGGCTGGGGTTTCTGCGCAGACGGTGTCGCGGGTGTCGACGGGGGCGGATCCGGTGCGGCCGGAGACCAAGGAACGGGTGCTGGATGCCATGCGGCAGCTCGGCTACTCGCCGAACCATGCGGCGCGGGCGTTGCGCCGGGGCAACTTCCGGTCGATCGGGTTGATCGCTCACCAGGTCATCCGTACGGGCGAGTCGAAGACGATCGAGGCGGTGATCGAGGCCGCGCGCCGCGAGGGGTACTCGGTCAGCCTGGTCGACGTGGAGACGCCATCGTCGAGCGATGTCAGCGACGCGGTGCAGCAGCTCAATCATCAGGCGATCGACGGGCTGATCATCATCCGCGCCGAGACCGCGACGCCGACCGCGCTCGCGCTGCCGCCGACGCTGCCGGTGGCCGTATCTGATTCGCGGTTCGTCGGGCACCACCCGGCGATCGGCGCGGACCAGGTCGGCGGCAGTACCGCCGCCGTACGGCACCTGCTGGAGCTCGGGCACACGACCGTCCACCACCTCGCCGGACCGGACGATTCGGGCCCGGCCGAGCTGCGGGCGACGGCGTGGCGACAGGCCCTGCGGGACGCCGGCTGCGAGGTGCCGGCGATCGTCCGTGGTGCGTGGTCGGCAGACTCGGGGTACGAGCTCGGGCAGGCGCTCGCGCGACGCAAGGACGTGACCGCGGTCTTCGCGGCCAACGACGAGATGGCCTGCGGACTGATCCACGCGCTGCACGAAGCGGGTCGTGAGGTACCGCACGACGTGAGCGTGGTCGGCTTCGA
>DASSDE010001071.1:0-3024 GCA_035697365.1 Kribbella sp.
ACGGCGTTGCGTACCGGGCGGATCGGGCGCGGGACGTTGGCGAGGCGGGTCAGCCGGTGGGCGAGCCCGATGACGCGTACTGCTTCCTCGCGGCTGCTCGTCGCGTACGAGTCGAGGCCTGTCTCGTCGCCACCGAGCGCCTTCGAGAGCGCATCCGCCAGTGTCACGGCGTCGCGTAAGCCCAGGTTCATGCCCTGACCGCCGGCCGGACTATGGGTGTGCGCCGCGTCGCCGGCGAGCAGCACGCGTCCGGCCCGGTACTTGTCGGCGACCCGCTCGTGGATCCGGAAGCGCGACCCCCAGACCACCTCGGTGACCTTCGGGTTCGACGTCCGCCGGCCGCGATCCGACAGCAGTCCTTGGGCGAACGCGACGTCCGGGTGCTCCGGTGCGTCGTGCACCTCGGCGACCAGCCGGAAGCTCCCGTCCGGCAACGGCGCGACCACCAGCATCCCGGCGGCCGCGAAGTACAGTCCGACCTCGTCGGTCGGCAGTCCGCCCGCGACGCGGACGTCCACCAGGCTCAGCGACAGTTCGAGCGTGTCCCCGGGCATCCGCAGACCGGCGAGCTCCCGGATCGTGCTGTGCATGCCGTCGGCTGCGACAACGTACTGCGCCGTGATCTCGTCGCCGCTGTCGAGCGTGACGACAGCACCTTCGGCCGTCTGCGTGAGGCCGGTTGCGGCGTACGGACGGAGGACCGAACCGCCGAGCTCCACCAGCCGGTCGAGCAGGACCTGCTCGGTGACCGGCTGCGGGATCATCGTCACGAACGGGTACGCGGTCGGCAGGTCCGCGAAGCCGACCGGGATCAGCCTGCGGTCGCCGGCCCGGATCGCGAACTCCTCCAGCTCCAGGCCGAGGTCGACGAGCCGCTTGGTGACGCCGAGCTCCTCGAGCACCTCCAGCGTCCGCGGGTGGATGACACAGGCTCGCGAGGTGTTCGTGCCCTCGGCCTGCTGATCGACGACGACCACGTCGTGCCCGTGCAACCGGAGTCCGACCGCCACCGCGAGCCCGACCGGACCCGCACCCACCACCACGACCTCTGCGTTCTGCGGAGTCATCGCTCACACCTTCCCCTGCCGGAGCATTTATCAACGCTTGTTGACTTTTACGCTAGGCCGCTCCCTGGCAAAAGTCAACAGCCGTTGGCATATGCTGCAGGTATGGCGGAGAAGAAGTCGGACCGGACCCGGGCGGCGATCCTCGCGGCGGCGCGCGAGCGGTTCGGCGCGGACGGGTACGAGCGGGCCACGATCCGGGCGATCGCGGCGGACGCGGCGATCGACCCGGCGATGGTGATGCGCTACTACGGCAGCAAGGAGAGGCTGTTCGCGGCCGCCGCCGAGTTCGACATCCGGCTGCCGGACTTCGGCAACATACCGCTGGAGTCGCTGGGCGAGGTGCTGGTGCGGCACTTCCTGGCGCGCTGGGAAGCCGACGACTCGCTACGCGTTCTGCTGCGGACCGCGGTCACCAACGAGGTCGCGGTGCAACGCATGCGGGAGATCTTCGCTGCGCAGCTCGAACCCACGTTGCGCCGGCACGCGGTCGACTCGCCGGAGGTCCGGGCCGGCTTGGTCTCGACCCAGATGCTCGGGTTCGCACTGTGGCGCTACATCCTCGAGCTACCGCCGATCGTGACGATGCCCGCGGACGAGGTGGTCTACTGGCTCGGGCCCACCATGACGCGCTACTTGACCGAGCCGTCTCCCAGCCAGGTGTGAACCGCCGGAAGCGTCTCGGCCAGCGACGGCAACTGTGGATGCCACTTCAGCTCCCACTCGAGGGAGAGCGGGTAGTCGGTGCCCTCGAGCACCGCCAGCAACTCCTGGATCGGGAAGTCGCCCTCGTCGATCGCCACCGGCCGGTAGTCCTGCCGCGAGTCGGCCTGCTTGAACTGGACGAGCTCCAGCCACGGCCGCAGCAGCGCAAAGGACTCGGCGAGCGTCTCGCCGTGCGACCAGGTGTGCGAGCTGTCCCAGAGCGCCTTCACCTGATGGCCCGGTACGTCGGTGTCGAGCAACGCGAGGAACCCGCCGACCTGCCGCGCGGTCGAGTGCGAGTCGTGCGTCTCGAGCAGGATCGGAACCTCGCGAGGCGCCGACGTGACGCGGTCGAGGGCGCGGATCTCGCCGGCGCTCGGGCCGTCCGGCGTCCCGTCGACGGTCGCGTCGTCGCCGGGGAACACCCGGACGCCGAGTGCGCCGAGATCGGCAGCGAGCTCGAGGTGCGCCTCAAGCGGCTGCTCCTCGACCGCACACAGCCGCACGTAGCTGCTGACCGCGAAGATCTCTAGGCCGGCGTCCTCGATCCGCGCCCGCAGCGTCCGGCGCTCGGCCGCGGACAGACCGGTGTTCGTGAACTCTTCCGGAGCGGCCCGCAGCTCCAGACCGGTGAAATTGTTGCCCTGGGCAAGTGCCAGGACGTCGTCGAGTGCTGCTCCGGGACAACCGAGGGTGGCGAAACCTAAGCGCATACGCTCTATCTGATCAGATCCAGCGGCCACGGCGCGGTTGGGTCCGCGGCGCGGTCTGCTGCTCGGGGTCGGTGGGCTGCTGCTGGTCGTACGCGTACGGCGACTGCTGCTGGTACTCGCCCTGCTCCTGCTGGTACTGCGAGCCGTACGACTCGGTGGCGTAGTTCGGGCTGTAGGTCTCGTACGACTCGGTGCTGCTGCCGTACTCCGAACCGCTCGTGTAGTTGTCGTACTGGTTCGAAGTGGACTCCGAGTTGTACGACGAGGCGTAGTCCGAGGTGTACGACGACGAGCCGTAGTCCGTGTACTCGTTGGTGGCCGAGTAGGTCGGCTCCGGTCCGTACGACGGCACCTGCGGCAGCGGCTTCGACGGGGTCAGGAAGTCGTCCTGCACCTCGTGGCTCGGGACCGGCGCGGGCTCAGGCTCGGGTGCGGGCTGGGGGGCCTCGTAGGTCTCCGCGGGGGAGGACGTCGAGGTCAGGTAGTCCGACTCGTACGTGTACGGCTCCGAGTAGCGGGCGGCCCACTGCTCCTCGACCGAC
>DASSDE010001072.1:0-7509 GCA_035697365.1 Kribbella sp.
CCGACGGTCCGTCGAGGGAGAGCTGCTGCAGGGCGCGCATGGGCATCCTTCCGAAGTTGTTGGTCGATCGACCAACAAAGCGTCGCACCACGGAAACCGGCGGTCAAGCTAAACTTGGTCGATCGACCAACAAATCGGGAAGGATGGCTGATGGCGACTCGTGGCAGACCGCGGACGTTCGACCCGGACGTCGCGCTGCGCCAGGCGCTCGACGTCTTCTGGGAGCGCGGCTACGAAGGCACGTCGCTGAGCGATCTGGCTGCGGCGATGGGGATTAGGTCGGCGAGCATCTACGCCTCCTTCGGCAGCAAGGAGGACCTGTTCCGCCAGGTCATGACCCTGTACGGCGCAACCGCCGGCGAGCCGCCGCGCCGCGCCCTCCGTGAACACACGTCGGCCCGCGAGGCGATCCACGCGATGCTGCGGGCGACCGCCGACCAGATCACCCACCCCGAACATCCGCACTACTGCATGCTCATCCTTGCGGCCCCCACCGGCGCCGTGGAGAATCACGCCGTCCGCGAGTTCCTCGCCGAAGGACGTCGCGGCATGTACCTCGAGATCAAGGACCGCCTCGCCCAGGATCCCGACGTACCGCAGGCCGTCCTTGATCCGATGGCGCGCTACTTCACCACCGTCGTCCAAGGCCTCTCCGTCCAGGCCCGCGACGGCGCCACCCGCCCCCAACTGGAAACCGCCATCACCTGCGCAATGGCGGCATGGGACCCTCTGACGGCATGAGCCGCATCCTCGTCACCGGCATGTCCGGCACCGGCAAGACCACGCTCCTGGAGGAACTCGCCCGCCGCGGTCATCACACCGTCGACACCGACTACGGCGGCTGGACCCGCTCCGACGGGACCTGGGACGAAAGCCGCATGGACGAGCTGCTGACGCGCCCCGATGTGATCGTCTCCGGAACGGTGGAGAATCAAGGCAAGTTCTACGATCGCTTCCAGCACGTGGTCCTGCTGACGGCGCCGCTGGCGGAGCTCATCGGGCGAGTGCAGCGGCGGACCAACAATCCGTACGGCAAATCCTCTGCGGAACAAGCCGAAATCGCGCACTATGTGCGGACCGTCGAGCCGTTGCTCCGGTCCGGCGCGACGCTCGAACTGGACACCCGGCGTCGTGTTGCGGAGCTCGCGGACATGATCGAGGGGTTGGTCAGGAGTGGGGTCTGAGGCTGCCGGGGGTGGTTCTTTGGGTTCGTTTGAAGGCGTTGGCGAAGGCGTATTCGGAGGTGTAGCCGACCTGGTGGGCGATGGTGGCCAGGGGTGCTGCGGTGGTGCGGAGGAGTTCGGTCGCGCGGGCCATGCGCCACCAGGTGAGGTAGGTGAGGGGCGGCTGACCGGTGCCGGCGGAGAAGCGGCGCGAGAAAGCGGAGCGGGACAGTCCGGCCTCCGCGGCGAGGGTCGCGACCGTCCACGGAGCCTCCGGGTGATCGTGGATGGCTTGGAGGGCCCGGGCGATGGGTGGGTCGTGGAGAGCTGCAGCCCAGCCGGTGTTCTCGGTGTCCAGGTAGCGGCGGAGTACACCGAGGAGCATCAGATCGAGAAGCGCAGGGATCACTGCATCCGAACCCGGCCGCGGCACCACGTGGGTCGGCTGTAGTTCGGTGTGCAGGAGGTCCAGGATCGAGCGCAGCCAGGGGCCTGTGAACTCTGCAGGTAGGTGGATGACGTCCGGCAGGGCGCTCACGGCTGGGTGGATACGGGTCCGGTCGACGGCGTAGGCGCCGCAGATCATCGTGGTTCCCGCGACCTCGATCGGCTCTTGCTGGAGCGCGACCAGTGGCGGCGACGTACGCCGGGTGGTCGTCGGACCGTCGGCGATGCCGTGCGCCGCACCGTGCGGGAAGAACGCGAGGTCGCCCGGCCCGAGAACGATCGGGTCGTCGCCCTGCGGGAACAGCCAGCAGGTACCGCGGACAACCTCGTGGAATCCGACGGCGTCGCTCGCCGCGAAGGCGCGACCGAACCGCCCGGGAAGCCGGACGTACGAGAAGTGTGGCCGTCCGGTACGCATCAGCCGGACCGCCTCCGACAACACATCCACGCGAACGATCGTACCGGTATTGAGGACGATCGCGTATTGAAGTAGCTCTTTCGCGCATTCGTCGTCGCTCGAAGCGCTCCTAGCCTGAGAGAACCAAGCTAAGGAGAGAACATGTCGATCGCTGTCTGCGGCGCGAACGGATATCAAGGAAAGCTCGTCCTCGCGGAGCTTGTCGCGCGCGGGATCCGGCCGGTCGCGGTCGGCCGGGACCGGCTGCGCCTGCAGGCAGCGACAGCCGGGATCGCCGACACCGAGGTGCGGGTCGCGGAGGTGGACGACCACGAGGCGCTGGCCGCGGCGTTCCGTGACGTGGACGCCGTCGTCAACTGCGCCGGACCCTTCAGCGAGACCGGGCATCGAGTGATCCGCGCAGCAGTTTCGGCGGGGACGCCGTACGTCGACACTGCCGGGGAGCAGGCGTACGTGAAGTCGGTGTTCGACACCTTCGGGGACGCGCCGGTGAGTCTGGTGCCGGCGGCCAACGACGGGTGCGTGCCGGTCGATCTGGTCGCGGAGTTGATGAGTGCCGACGTCCTGCGGACCGACCGGATCACAGTGACGCATCTGATCGCGGGCGGTGGCGCGCCGTCGCGCGGATCGTTGCGCTCGGCGGTCCGGACGATGGACGCACTCGTGTCGGGCGGTCTGACGTACGTCGACGGTCAGTGGCGGACCGGCGTACCCGCGTCGATCGATCAGGTGCGGTTGGAGAAGGAGCCTGTCGCCGTGGTGCAGATGCCGTTGTGTGAGGTCATCACGATCCCAAGACATGTTGCTGTGGGCAACGTCGAGAGCTTGGTCGAGGCCGCCGTGGGCGAACGGCTGCGGACGCCGATCCCGCCGGGACTGGTCGACACGCTGCCCGAGGGGCCGAGTGCCGCAGACCGCGCCCGGCAGCGCTTCACCTACGTGGTGGATGTGTGGCGAGGCGGCGAGGTGGTTTCGAGGGGTGTGGTCGAGGGTGTCGACACCTACGGCACGACCGCGGTCATCGCTGTGGAGGCGGCGCGCCGGCTCGGCGCGGGTGGTCAGCGACCTGGAGCGCTGGCGCCGTCGGAGGCGTTCGAGGCTGCGGATTTCCTTGGTCGTCTGGGGCTGCGGTGGTCGATCGGGAAGTCAGTGACCGGTGCCGTCCTGAAGGATCCACTCGAGTAGATCCCGAGTGTCTTCGGCACGTCGGGTGGGGTTGTCGTAGAGGGTGGGCGTGCCGGGGGATTCGCGGAGGTTCAGGGCCTCGTGGGCGATTTTGCGCCAGCGTGGGTCCAGTGAGGTGGCGATGTAGCGGCCGGCGCCACTCTTCGAGGTGAGGGTGCGGGTCGTGAGCAGGTGGTGGAGGCGGGCGGCGCCGAGGGTTACCCAGGTGATCGCGGCGTTGTTGTTGCCGAAGGCATCGAGACCGGCCGCCTCGATCTGCCTGGCGAGGCCGCGCCAGTACGTGTCGAGGTTGTCGCGGGTGAAGGCCACCAACTCGTCGCTACTCGTGTAGATCGGTGGGACCTCGCCGCGTACGACGACCGGACGCTCGGCGAGCTCGTGCCAGGTGACGAGGTTGATGTCGATGCTGCCTTCCGGGTTGAAGACGCCCTCGAAGAAGACCGGGCGGGGTGGGACCTGCGCGGGGTCGGTCGCGAGCTCCGCCGCGGTGCAATGGAATCCGTCGAAGGTCAGGTCCGACTTTGCGGCCGCGTGAGCGTCCTGCAGAAGGTCGAGGTCCGGCAGTTCGTCCCAGACAGCGACGAAGTCGACGTCGCTGCCGGGGAAGAACTCGCCCCAGCACAGGGAGCCGTGCAGAAAGAGGCCGCTCAGGCGGCCGGGCAGGCGGCTGTCCACCTCGGTGAGGAAGCGGTCGGTGAGCTCCCGGACGGCAGGCGGCAGGGTCATCAGGCGAGCCGTTCCGTGACGTCGTCGGCGAGTTTGGACAGTAGACGGCCGAGCTCCGAACGGTCCTGCTCGGGCCAGTCGGCGATCACCCCGCGGAACCAGCCGACGATCGTCGACGTGTAGCGGCTCGCCGCCTCTGCGCCGGCCTCGGTTGCCTCGATCAGGCTGGCGCGGCGGTCGCTCGGGTCGGCGACGCGGCGGACCAGTGCGCGCTGTTCGAGCGCCTGCACCTGGCGGGTGACGTGCGGGCCGACCACCTGCATCCGGTCCGCGATCTCGCCGACGCGCAGCGGGGTGCCGGCCATCGAGAGCGTCAGCAGGATCGACATCGCCGGCCGATCGAGGGCGAGCCCGGTCGCCTCGGTCGCTTGTTGTGCCAGCCGGCCGCGGTTGATCGCCGTACTCAGCTGCGCCAGCCGTGGCAGGAAGTCCTGCTCGTCCGTCACTTGATTACCTACCTTAGGTATGTTTATTCTGGAGCAACTAGCTACCTAAGGTACATATTTCGGGAAGAGGTCTCCACCAATGACCACAGTTCTGATCTCCGGCGCGAGCATCGCCGGGCCTGCCCTGGCGTACTGGCTCGACCGGTACGGGTTCCAGGTGACCGTCGTCGAGAAGTCGGGCGCGATCCGCGGCGGCGGGTACCCGATCGACATCCGCGGCACCGCGCGCGACGTCGCCGACCGGATGGACCTGATGCCACGGCTGCAGAAGGCGCACGTCGGCACCGAACGGATTACCTTTGTCGAACCGGACGGCACGCTGATCGGGTCGATCAAGCCGGAGACGCTGACCGGCGGCGTCGAGGGACTGGATCTCGAGGTACGGCGGGGTGACCTGGCCGACGCGCTGTACGAGCCGATCAAGGACCGGGTCAGGTTCCAGTTCGACGACTCGATCGCGACACTGGACGATCGGGGTGACCGGGTCGACGTCGTCTTTGAGAGCGGCGCCGAGGAGAGCTTCGACCTCGTCATCGGGGCGGACGGCCTGCACTCCAACACCCGTGGGCTCGTGTTCGGCCCGGAGGAGCAGTATCACCGCTACATCGGCTACGCGTTCGCCGGCTTCACCCTGCCGAACGACTTCGGCCTGTCCCACGAGGGCGTCGTCTGGAACGTCCCTGGCCGCGCTGCCGTCCTGTACGCATCCGAACCGGACAGCGCGGTGCACGGCTTCCTCACGTTCCGCCAGGAGGAGCCGCCGTACCAGGCCTTCCGCAACCCGGAGGCGCAGCGTGAGCTGGTCGCGTCCAGGTTCCCGGAGGGCGCCTGGTACGTACCGCGGCTGGTGCAGGCGATGAGTGAGGCGGACGACCTGTTCTTCGACGTGGTCAGCCAGATCCACATGCCGACCTGGTCGCGCGGTCGGGTTGCCCTGGTCGGCGATGCTGCGTACGCGACGTCGTTCCTGTCCGGGCAGGGCTCGAGCGTCGCGCTGGTCGGCGCGTACGTGCTGGCCGGCGAACTGGCGACGTACGCCGACCACACGGAAGCCTTCACCGCCTACGAGCAGCGCATCCGTGGTTTCGTCGAGCAGAACCAGGCCCTGGTCGACACCGGCCGCAGCAGCCTGGCTCCGGACACCCAGGAGCTCATCGACGCTCGCAACAGTGCACTCCGCTCAACGACCGTCGACAGGAGCGACCGGCAGGAAGCCCACAGCGCACTGGTCCTCCCGGACTACCGCTAGCCGAGGGCCAGACCGACGCCGAGGCCAATGGCATAGAGGAGCTCGGTGAGGCCGGTGAATTTGAGTACTGGGATCAGGGCGGGACCTACTGCGTCGCTGAGGATGATCCGAGTCGACTTCACGGCCAGGGGCAGGGCGATGAAGGCGAGGAGGGCCCAGGGCGTGGCGATGGCGGAGACCGCGGCGAGGACGAACGCCAGCGCAGTCAACGCGGCGTACAGACGCCGGGAGCCTGCAGCGCCCAGGACCACGGCCAGTGTGCGCTTGCCGGTGACGGAGTCGGTCGGGATGTCCCGAAGGTTGTTGGCCACCAGGAGTGCACAGGCGATCGAGCCGACCGACACTGCGCCGGCGACCGCGGTCCAGCCCAGCGTCTCCGCCTGGACGTACGTCGTGCCGAGCACGGCCACCAGTCCGAAGAACAGGAACACGCTGACCTCGCCCAGCGCCCTGTAGCCGTACGGCTTCTTACCGCCGGTGTAGAACCACGCACCGAGCAGGGACGCAGCACCCGCGACCAGCAACCACCACGTGGTCGTCGCACTCAGTACGAGGCCCAGCACTGCGCCGATGCCGAAGCAGGTGAAGGCGGCCGACTTCACCGCCGTCGGTGTGGCGACCTTGGAGCCGACGAGGCGCAACGGGCCGACACGGTTCTCGTCGGTACCGCGAATGCCGTCGCTGTAGTCGTTGGCGTAGTTGACGCCGATCTGCAGCGCCAGGGCGACGCCGAGAGCGAGCAGTGCCTTCCACCAGACGAAGCCGTCCAGGTAGGCGGCCGCGCCGGTTCCGACGAGCACGGGCGAGATCGCGGCGGGCAGGGTGCGAGGGCGGGCGCCTTCGATCCACTGGGCAGGGGTAGCCATGACCGTCGATTCTGTCAGTCGTACGGCCGATCGGCAGCAGGGGGCCGCGGGTGTGGCGTAGCTCTCCAAGGTGCCCGGAGTCGAGCCCGAGCCGAGGGCGGGCCGTACGCTCTTCATTGTCATGTCTACCTTGCGGCTGATCCCCGGTACGCCCGATGCGGTGCTGTCCGCGCTGACCGACGTACTCGACGGGACTGGTACGCCGTTCGCGCCGCTGCCTGAGGATGCGGCCGGGGCCGCGCGGGTGCGTCTGGCGGCTGCACCGGACCAGCCGGTCGAGGACGGATGCGCTGTGGTGCTGACCACATCCGGGTCCTCCGGGGAGCCGAAGGGTGTGGTCCTGTCGCGGGATGCGCTGCTCGCGTCGGCAAGTGCCACCCACGACCGGCTCGGCGGCCCGGGGCAGTGGCTGCTGCCGATGAAGCCGTACTTCGTGGGCGGTCTGCAGATCCTCACCCGGTCCCTCGTCGCCGGTACGACGCCGGTGCTGGTCGAGGACAACTTCACGGCCGCGGCCCGCAAGCTCACCGGTGCACGGCGTTACACAGCGATGGTCCCGACGCAGCTGGCGCGGTACCTCGACACGGATCTCGACGCGCTGCGGTCGTTCGACGCGATCATCATCGGCGGGGCGTCGACGTCGGAGCCGCTCAAACGACGTGCGGCCGACGCGGGTGTCACCGCGATCCCGGCGTACGGCATGACCGAGACGGGCAGCGGTTGCGTGTACGCCGGCGTGCCCCTGGACGGCACAGAGGTTGATCTGGACGACGGGCGCATCCTCATCAAGGGCAGCACACTGTTCTCCGGGTACCGCCTGCTGCCGGAGTTGACCGCCGAGGTCCTGCAGGACGGCTGGTTCCGGACGCAGGACCGTGGCGAGATCGTCGACGGGCGGTTGCGGGTCGTCGGGCGGGTGGACGACGTGGTCATCTCGGGTGGTGTGAACGTGACAGTGACGACGGTGCAGGCGCGGCTGCTGGAGCACCCGCAGGTCAAGGACGCTGTG
>DASSDE010001073.1:0-2927 GCA_035697365.1 Kribbella sp.
CCGTGCTTGAAGCCCCACTTCTGACCGGCGGCCTGCCGTACGGTCCCGTCGTTGACCCTGGTCGCGGTGGCCTTGCCGTCGGTGACGACCGCGGACACGTTCACGGTGTTCCCGGTCTTCACGTTGTCGATCCCGTCACGCGCGGCGTTCACCATCGTGTCCGCCGTCAGCGTGTACGTCCGGCTGTAGCCGTCGTCGCTCTTCACGGTCAGCGAGTCCTTGCTGACCGCGGTTACCTTGCCGCGCTGGGTCGCCACGGTCTGGTATCCGCCGCCGTCCTTCGGTACGACGAACTCGCCGTGCAGCGCACCACCCAGACCCAACTCGCCACGGAACCCACCGCGTCCGTGGCCATTCGGCTTCTGGTTCTGATCGGGCTTGGACGGGCTCGAAGGGGAGGCCGACGGTGTCGGGTCGGCGTTGCTCGTCGCCCACGCGACGCCGCCTGCCGTCGTGGTCACGGCGACTGCGGCAAGTGTGCCGAGCAGCCGCCACCGCTTCTGTGAGAGTTTCATCGCTCCACAGTGACGCCCGCAGCTGAAACGAACCTCCGGTGCGGCTGAGAACCAGCTGGCAATTGGCTAAGAACCGGTGGCGATCACACGATGAACAGGACCGCGATCAGCCAGACGGCGGCAGCCAGTGACGTACCGACGAGCTCGATGAGCATCGACACGCCGGTCTCCCGGAGCGCGTGCTTCGTCGACGTCCACGCTGCGGCGTGCGTACGCTGACGCTGCAGCTCGGACAGGTACACCCCGAGCGGGAATCCGATGAACATCCCGACCACCGGGATCAGGAAGAAACCGACGATGCCGAGCAGGACCCCGACGATCATCGAGCGCCGCGGTACGCCGGCCTCCCGGAGCCGACGCTCCGGTACGACGTACTTCACCACCTGACTGGCACCGATCAGGGCCACCGTGATCGCGAACACCACCCAGCCGGTAGCACTGCGCTCGACGATCGCCCAGACCAGGATCGCGGCCAGGCTGAGCAGCGCGCCGGGCAGGATCGGCACCACGATGCCCACGATCCCGACGAAGATCGCGATCCCGGCGAGCACGGTCACCCCTGTCTCCATACCCCCACTCTGGCGCATCGGAAGACCTTTTAGGGTAGGGACATGTCGGTATTGATGCCACGACTCCGTCGCGGCGGGTCATCGGGCTGTAACTCCCGCCCTTCCCTCGTCGCTCCGGTCGCTGTCCTGAACGCCGCGACTCCGTCGCGGCAGGTCCTGGGGCTGTTACTCCCGTTCTTCCCTCGTCGCTCCGGTCGCTTCGCTCCCTGCGCTCCTCAGTCCAGAACGGGAGGCCCCAGGACCGGGCTCCCTCCGCTCCTCGGTCCAGGGCGGGAGGCCCGATGACCGCATTGCACGAACTTGTCACTGCGCTGGCTGCTCCGTGGGTTGTGTTGTCGCCGCGATCGGGCCAGTTGACCGGCTCCGGCGCGGAGGGCGTGTACGCCCGGGACCGGCGGATCTTGTCCCGGCTGAGCGTCACGATCGACGGCCGCGAGCCGCTCCCGGTGCACGCCGACGAGCGCGACGCCGCGACGCACGAGTACGTCGCGCTGGCCGAGGGGCTCGGGGACACCCGCCACGATCCGACAGTGATGCTGTACCGGACCCGTACGGTCGCCTCCGACGGCATGACCGAGCGGATCACGCTGGTGAACCGCTCCCGGGCGACCGTCGAGTGCCGCCTGGACGTTGCCCTCGGCACCGATCTCGCCGGTACGGCAGCGGTCCGCAGCGGCGCTGCCGCCGACCTCCCGCAGCTCGCTCCGCTGCCGGACGGCCCCGGCCGCACCCGCTGGGAGAGCGACGACACCCGCGTCGTCGTCACCGCGGACCCGGCCGTCTCGGCCACGCCGCGTCTCGAGCCGGGCGACGAGTTCACGATCACCCTGCACGTCACCGCGGACTTCCCGAAGTCCACGACCGGTTTCTCGATCGAGCCGCCGGCGGAACGCCTCCCGTACGACGTGACGGTCAGCTGCGACGACAAGCGCGTCGAGCGCTGGCTCGAGCGTTCTCTCGACGACGTCAGCGCGCTGCAACTCGCGGCGGACGGCGACCGGTACCTTGGCGCCGGCCCGCCCTGGTACCTCACGCTCTTCGGCCGTGACTCCCTGATCTCCTCCGGCATGCTCATCCCGGTCGACCCGACGCTCGCCGCCGGTACGCTGCGTGCGCTGGCCGCGCGGCAAGGGACGAAGGTCGACGTCGACACGGCCGAGCAGCCGGGCAAGATCCCGCACGAGCTGCGCGCCGACGTGGCCGATCACGGCGGCGGCCTGGTCCTCCCGCCGGTCTACTACGGCACCCACGACGCGACCCAGCTGTGGATCATGACGCTGCACAAGGCCTGGCGCTGGGGCATGCCGGCCGACGAGGTTCGCGACCTGCTGCCGAACCTGCGGCGCGCGCTGACCTGGATGAAGCAGTACGCCGACCCGGACGGCGACGGCTTCCTCGAGTACGTCGACGAGTCGGGCCACGGCCTCGCGAACCAGGGCTGGAAGGACTCGGCCGACGCCGTGCAGTGGCCGGACGGAACGCTCGCGACGGCGCCGATCGCGCTGTGCGAGGTCCAGGGCTACGCGTACGCCGCCGCGGTCCGGGGCGCCGAGCTGCTCGAGGCGTACGGCGAATCCGGCGACGAGTGGCGCGCATGGGCCGCCGCACTGCAGGAACGGTTCCGGGCCACGTTCTGGGTCGACGGCTACCCGGCGATCGCGCTCGACGGCGCGAAGAACCCGGTCGCCGGCCGCGCCTCGAACATGGGCCACCTGCTCGGCACCGGTCTGCTCGACGCGGACGAGGAGCAGACCGTCGCCGACGTGCTCGCCGGTGCGGACCTCGACAGCGGCTTCGGGCTGCGAACGTTGTCCACGGCAATGACCCGCTTCAACCCGCTCGG
>DASSDE010001074.1:0-5666 GCA_035697365.1 Kribbella sp.
CGGCTCCGGGTGCCGATCTACGACCTCGACCACGAGGTGGCGGCGTGAACACCCTGGGTAACGGCGTGAGCGAGCGGAGCGAGTTCACCATCGGGATCTTCCCTGCTGTGGTGGAGATTACGGACGCCGGTGTGACCGGGCGTGTCGCCAACTGGTACGTTTCGGTTGCCCATGAGCGAGCATCAGGATCCGAAGCCATCACCGACCAATTCGGGCGACGGCTGGCGGGTCCTGTCCTACTTGATCGGCGGTGTCCTGGTGTACGGGGGCATCGGGTTCGGGTTGGATCGCCTCTTCGGCACCCAGTTCCTGGTAGTCGTCGGCATCGTCCTCGGTGCCGGGCTCACCATCTTGATGTTGCACTTCCGGTACGGGTCGCGGTCCTGACGAACGCTCCGACAGGTCCGATCCCTACCGGGTCTGACGTTGTTGACCGCCATGCCCTGAGCCGCCCTGCCCTTAGCCACAAGGCGTCCGACTTGAGCACGACGCGAGAGGAGACCCGGTGATTGCCGGCGTTTCGACCGAGTTCACCCCACCCGGTCCAGAAAGCTTCCAACTCCCGCCGATCATCCCCGGCGTGGACTGGTTCACCAAGCCTGTTCTGGTGGCGGCGCTGTCCGTCGTGGTCATCGTCTGGTTCTTCTGGGGCGCGTCCCGCAAGTCCGCGGTGGTGCCGAGCAAGCTGCAGTTCACCGGCGAGTTGGCGTACAACTTCGTCCGGAACTCGATCGCGCGGGACGCGATCGGCAGCCAGGAATTCATGAAGTACGTGCCGTATCTGTGCGGCCTGTTCTTCTTCATGGTTCTGAACAACCTGGCCGGCTCGATCCCGCTGATCCAGTTCCCGACCTTCAGCCACTCCGGCTGGGCGTACGTCGCCGCCGTGATGAGCTGGGTGATCTACAACGCGGTCGGGATCCGCAAGCACGGCCCCTGGGGCTACTTCAAGCACCAGACGATGCCGGCCGGTGTCCCGGCCTGGCTGATGCCGCTGATGATCCCGATCGAGTTCATCTCGAACATCCTGGTCCGGCCGATCTCGCTGAGCCTGCGGTTGTTCGCGAACATGTTCGCCGGCCACCTGCTGCTGGGCGTCTTCGTCCTCGGCGGTGAGTACCTGGTCTTCGAGTCCGGGAAGGTGTTCTACGCCGGCGTCGGCGTGGTGACCTTCATCATGGGGGTCGCGATCGCCGGCCTCGAGGTGTTCGTGCAGGCCATCCAGGCGTACATCTTCGTCGTGCTGACCGCGCAGTACATCGGCAGCGCGATCTCCGAAGAGCACTGACCCGCAGTACCCAGACCCGTAGTAAACGGAAACCCGGATAGCCCCTATCCGTACCGAAAGGAAACACCTGAAATGGCTCTCGAGATTGCCGGCAACATCGCCATCCTCGGCTACGGTCTCGCGGCGATCGGCCCGGGCGTCGGCGTCGGTCTGATCTTCGCGGCGGTCATCAACGGCACCGCGCGTCAGCCGGAGGCCCAGAGCAAGCTGCAGTCGATCGCGTGGATCGGCTTCGGTGTTACCGAGGTTCTGGCGATCATCGGTATCGCGCTCGCGTTCGTCTTCCGCTGAGCAACCTTTCCACTGACTGACAGGATTCAGACATGATGACACTGGTGCTACCGCTCGAGGGTGAGGCTCCGCCGAACCCCCTGCTGCCGCACACCGCCGAGATCATTTTCGGTTTCGTGTTCCTGGTCCTGCTGGCTATCGCCTTTGCCAAGGTGGTCGTCCCGCGCTTCGAGAAGGCGTACGCCGATCGGACCGCGGCGATCGAAGGCGGGATGGACGAGGCCAAGCAGGCCCAGGCCGAGGCGAAGGCGGCACTGGAGAAGTACAACGCGCAGCTGGCCGAGGCACGCCAGGAGGCTGCGAAGATCCGCGAGGACGCCCGCGAGCAGGGTGCGGTCATCATCGCGGAGATGCGCGAGCAGGCGAACGCCGAGGCCGAGCGGATCGTCACGCACGCGCGGTCGCAGATCGACGCCGAGCGCGCGCAGGCGGTCGCCTCGCTGCGCAGTGAGGTCGGCTCGATGGCCACCACACTGGCCGGCCGGATCGTCGGCGAGTCGCTCGAGGACGAGGCCCGGCAGCGCCGGACCGTCGAGCGGTTCCTGGCCGAGCTGGAGTCCTCGGAGTCCGCTCGTCAGGCTGTCGGAACGGACGGCTGATGCGCGGCGCGTCGAAGGAGTCACTCGCCAGGGCCGAGCAGGCCTTGGCGGGTGTGGCTCCGGCCGAGGGTCTCGGCAGCGAGCTGTTCTCGATCGCGAAGCTGCTGGACGGCAACGGTGCGCTCCGGCGCGCCCTGACCGACCCGGCACGGCCGGGCGACGCGAAGGTCGCGCTGGCCGGGCAGCTGCTCGGCGGCAAGATCTCCGCGCCGGCACAGGACATTCTGGCCGTCGCGGTGGCCGGCCGCTGGGTCAGCGGTCGCGACCTCGGCGACGCCCTGGATCAGCTCAGCGTCGAGGCCGAGGTGGCCTACGCCGACTCCCGCCGGAAGCTGGACGAGGTCGAGGACGAGCTGTTCCGGCTGGACCGGGTGGTCGCGGCGGAGCGCGCCCTGGCCGACAAGCTGGGCGACCGGCGGATTCCGGTCGAGCACCGGCAGGCGCTGATCCACGGACTGCTGCAGGGCAAGGCCGACGCCACCACGCTGCGGCTCGTGGAGCGGGCCGTCGACGGCCGCGGCCGGCACTTCGCGGGCTCGATGCGGGCCTACCAGGTCGCCGCGGCGGCCCGGCGCAACGCCAGCATCGCGACCGTCCGGGTCGCCACCGACCTGAGCGAGCGGGACCGCACCCGGCTCGCCGCGGCGCTCGGGCGCCAGTACGGCCGGGACATCCAGCTGAACGTCATCGTCGACCCGCAGGTGGTCGGTGGCGTCCGGGTGGACATCGGCGACGAAGTGATCGACGGAACCATCGCGGCCAGGCTCGACGACGCGCAACGGCGGATCGCGGGCTGAACGCCCCTTAACGACATACAGCGGCGCTAAGGGTCGGAACGCCTTTAGAGCCACAACAGGCCAGCAAGGGTCAAGGAAGCAGGAAGCACAATGGCTGAGCTCACGATCAGGCCGGAGGAGATCCGGGACGCCCTGGATCGGTTCGTCACCGACTACCAACCGGCCGACACCACTGCCGAAGAGGTCGGCACCGTGGTCGACGCCGGTGACGGCATCGCGCATGTCGAGGGCCTGCCCTCGGCGATGACCAACGAGCTGCTCGAGTTCGAGAACGGCGCCCGCGGCATCGCGCTGAACCTCGACGTCCGCACCATCGGTGTCGTCATCCTCGGTGAGTACGACGGCATCGAGGAGGGCCAGCAGGTCCGCCGGACCGGGCAGATCCTGTCGGTGCCCGTCGGTGACGGCTACCTCGGCCGCGTCGTCGACCCGCTGGGCACGCCGATCGACGGCCTGGGCGAGATCCAGGGCCTGGACGGCGACCGGGCGCTGGAGCTGCAGGCGGCCGGCGTGATGGACCGTCAGGAGGTCCGGCAGCCGCTGCAGACCGGGATCAAGGCGATCGACGGCATGATCCCGATCGGCCGCGGCCAGCGTCAGCTGATCATCGGTGACCGCAAGACCGGCAAGACGGCGATCGCGGTCGACACGATCATCAACCAGAAGGCGAACTGGGACTCCGGCGACCCGGACAAGCAGGTCCGCTGCATCTACGTCGCGATCGGCCAGAAGGGCTCGACGATCGCCTCGGTGCGCGGCGCGCTCGAAGAGGCCGGCGCGATGGAGTACACCACCATCGTCGCCTCTCCGGCGTCCGACCCGGCCGGCTTCAAGTACGTCGCGCCGTACACCGGTTCGGCCATCGGCCAGCACTGGATGTACCAGGGCAAGCACGTCCTGATCGTCTTCGACGACCTGACCAAGCAGGCCGAGGCGTACCGCGCGATGTCGCTGCTGCTGCGCCGTCCGCCGGGCCGCGAGGCGTACCCGGGTGACGTCTTCTACCTGCACAGCCGGCTGCTCGAGCGTTGTGCGAAGCTGTCCGACCGGCTCGGCGCCGGCTCGATGACCGGTCTGCCGATCATCGAGACCAAGGCGAACGACGTCTCGGCGTTCATCCCGACCAACGTCATCTCGATCACCGACGGTCAGATCTTCCTGCAGTCCGACCTGTTCAACGCCAACATCCGGCCCGCGATCGACGTCGGCATCTCGGTGTCCCGGGTCGGCGGCGCCGCGCAGGTCAAGGGCATGAAGAACGTGTCCGGCACGCTGAAGATCGACCTGGCGCAGTTCCGCGCGATGGAGGCCTTCGCGATGTTCGCGTCCGACCTGGATGCCACCTCGCGGCGCCAGCTCGACCGTGGTCAGCGCCTGGTGCAGCTGCTCCGGCAGCCGCAGTACTCGCCGTACCCGGTCGAGGACCAGATCGCCTCCATCTGGGCCGGTACCAACGGTCACTTCGACGACGTACCGGTGAACGACGTGCTCCGCTTCGAGCGGGACTTCCTGGACTACCTGCGCCGGGAGAGCAAGGTGCTCGACGCGATCCGCGAGTCCGGGCTGTTCGGCGACGACGAGGCACAGGCCGTCACCGAGGCGCTGAAGAGCTTCAAGCCGACGTTCCAGACCTCCGAGGGCACGCTGCTCGGCACCGAGGCCGAGGCCGAGGCGATGGACGAAGAGGACGTCGAGCAGGAGCAGATCGTCAAGCAGAAGCGGGGCTGACCGATGCCGGCCAACCTACGAGAGCTTCGCGATCGCAAGGCCTCGGTCTCCACGATCAAGAAGCTCACCCGCGCGATGGAGCTGATCGCGGCGTCCCGGATCGTCAAGGCGCAGCAACGCGCCCAGGCGGCCGGTCCGTACGCGCGTGAGCTCACCCGCGCCGTGTCGGCGGTGGCGACGTTCTCGAACGTCGACCATCCGCTGACCACCGAGAAGGAGAACCCGCGCCGCGCCGCGGTCCTGCTGATCACCTCCGACCGCGGTCAGGCCGGGGCGTACTCGTCCAACGTGATCCGTGAAGGGGAGCGGCTGAACCAGCTGCTCCGCGAGGACGAGAAGGACATCGTCCCGTTCATCAGCGGCCGCAAGGGCATCGCGTACTACACCTTCCGGCAGCGCGAGGTCGCGCAGTCGTGGGCCGGCGACTCCGACAACCCGAGCTTCGCCCGGGCCCGGGAGATCGCCGACGCGCTGATCGAAGCCTTCATGACCCCGACCGAGGAGGGCGGCGTGGACGAGATCCACATCGTCTTCACCCGGTTCATGTCGATGCTGACCCAGAAGCCCGACGTGATTCGGCTGCTGCCGCTGGAGGTCGTCGAAGGCGAGGAGGCGCCGGCGCCGGACGACGTCCTGCCGCTGTACGAGTTCGAGCCGTCCGCGGAGGACGTGCTCGACGGGTTGCTGCCGAAGTACGTCGCCAGCCGGATCCACTACTGCATGCTGCAGGCGGCGGCCTCCGAGCTGGCCAACCGGCAGCGCGCGATGAAGTCCGCGACCGACAACGCGCAGGACCTGATCGAAAGCCTCACACGGGACCTGAACCAGGCCCGCCAGGCCCAAATTACCCAGGAAATCAGCGAGATCGTCGGTGGCGCCAGCGCGCTGGCCGACGCGAACGCCGGGAGCGAGTGAGAGAGATGACTGCCACGGTTACCGAGAAGAACCACGAGGCCGGCGCCC
>DASSDE010001075.1:0-2464 GCA_035697365.1 Kribbella sp.
GCGTCGTTGCCGCCGGCGTCTACTTCGGTCGAGCAGGTGTGCAGGCTCGACACCGGGATCGGTCAGTCGTTCGCGGCGGTGGCGCGGCAGGCGGTCGAGCAGCTCTGCGGTGGGTACGCGGACCTGATCGTGTCGCACGGGCAGACGGTGTTCCACTGGGTCGACAACGGGTCGGTGCGCGGGACGCTGCAGCTCGGGCAGCCGGCCTGGATCGCGGAGGCGACCGGCGTACCGGTGGTGTCCGACCTGCGGTCGCGGGACGTCGCTGCAGGCGGGCAGGGAGCGCCGCTGGTCAGCATCCTCGACGTGCTGTGGTTGCGCGGGCGTCCCGGCGTACCGGTGGCTCTGACTCTCGGGGGGATCGCGAACATCACCGTCGTGCACGGCGATGCGGTCGCGTTCGACACCGGGCCGGCGAACGCACTGATCGACGCGGTGGTGACGGAGCTGACCGGGCACGCGTTCGACGCGGACGGCGTGATGGCCGCGCGCGGGCAGGTGCACGAGGAGTTGCTCACGCGGTTGCTGGCCGAGCCGTACTATCAGCGCCCGGCGCCGAAGTCGACGGGCAAGGAGCTGTTCAACCTCGCGTACGTCGCGCACGCGATGGAGCGGCTGCCTGTGATCCCGGCCGCGGACCTGGTCGCGACGGTGACCACGCTGACGGCGCGGACGGTGGCTGATGCGGTACGTCGGTACGGCGGGACCGAGGTGGTGGCCTCGGGCGGTGGGATCCGCAACCCGGTCCTGATGCACCTGCTCGCGGACGAACTCGACGTACCGGTCCGGACCAGCGATGAGCTGGGCATGCCGGCGGCGGCGAAGGAGGCGTACGCGTTCGCGGTGCTGGGCTTCCTCACCGTCCACGGCCTCGGCGGCACAGTCCCCAGTTGCACCGGTGCAACCCACTCCAGCGTCCTCGGTTCGATCACCCCAGGCCCCAGCGGCCTCCCCACAGTCTCCGGCGAAGCCCGACCTCCCGTACGCCTCTCAGTCCAATGACCGCACACTAGGACTGTGACGAGGTTGTTCGTGGTGACCGGGGCGCCCGGTTCAGGGAAGTCGACGGTTGTGCCGGAGCTGGTACGGCTCAGCCCCGGCAATCTGGTCGTGATGGACATGGACGAGCTGCTGGACGACAACGGCCGGCTGCTCGGGATCAGCATCGCGAGTCCGACGGCGGCGCCGATCTGGCCGGCGTACAACGCGCTGTGGTTGCGGATCACCGAGCTGATCCGGCGTTCGGGGATCCCGGTGCTGCTGCTGTCGCCGCTGCTGCCGACCGAGCTGCCCGAGGGTCGCTGGCTGCACCTGGACTGTCCGGACGCGGTACGGCGCAAGCGCCTCGCGGCCCGAGGCTGGATCGAGGCACAGATCCAGGACGCGCTCGCGGACGCGGCGGAGATCCGCAAACACGTCCCGCGCTCAGTACGCGGCGACGTGCCACCGGAACGATCCGCCAAAGGCATCCTGGACTGGATCCGCGGCGAACGCTTCGGCAAAACCCTCAACCTATGGGGCCGAATCCGCGGCTGACCCCCGGACAAGGATCGCGGCGAATTCGTGAATGTCCAGGGCGAGTGCTTCCGGCTCCTCGTGCGGCGCGAAATGGCCGCCGTGGTCGAACCGCGTGTAGTGCACCACCCGGTACGTCCGTTCGGCGTACTCGCGCGGCGGCACGGAGATGTCGTACGGGAAGGCGGCGACCGCGGTCGGTACGTCGCCCATCGTGGGCCGTGGCGACGGATGCGCCAGGTAGTCGAAGTACGGCCGGAACGACGTACCGATCGTGTTGGTGAACCAGTACAGCGAGGCCTGGACGAGGATGTCGTCGTCGCTCCAGCGCGTCGTGATGTCGCCGCCGCTGTCGCTCCAGGCGCGATACTTCTCCACGATCCAGGCGAGCAGGCCGGCCGGAGAGTCGGTCAGGCCGTACGCCAACGTCAGCGGGCGCGTCTGCTGCTGATGCTGGTAGGCGCCACCGTCGCCGGTCCACGACTCGATGCCCGCCAAGTACGCCTCCTCGGCCAGCGAGAGATCACTGTGGTCGGCCGCACCCATCACCGCCATCAGGTGGATGCCGGCGACCGCCTCCGGGTGCGCCGCCCCGAGCCGCGAGGTGATCCCGGCGCCGAGATCACCCCCGTGCGCCACGTAGTAGTGGTATCCGAGCCCGGACATCAAGCGATGCCAGAGTTCGTACGTCGGAACCGCGGCCGGTGCCTCGGCGGGCTGATCGGAGAACGTGAACCCCGGCAGCGACGGTACGACGACGTCGTGTCCGAGGGCGGCCAGCCGATGCGCGAGCGGGATCAGCTCGGCGAAGCTGCTCGGCCACCCGTTGGTGAGGATCAGCGGAAGGCCGGTCGGGTCCTCCGCGCGCACGTGCAGGAAGTGCACCCGCTGTCCGCTGACGGTCGCGATGCGCTGGGGCTCGGCGTTCAGGCGTCGTTCGTGACTGCGC
>DASSDE010001076.1:0-7310 GCA_035697365.1 Kribbella sp.
GTAGAGCATCACGCCGCCGCCGGACTTCCGCCCGTACTTCTCGTACAGCTCCGGGCGGCTCTGCGGGAGGATGACCATCCGGTGGATGACCCGCTTGATCTCCTCCATCCCGCCGACCTGGTCGAAGGTGGTGGTCTCCTTGACCGTCTCCTGCTCGTACGGCGTCTCGGCCTCGGGCCCGACCTTGATCCGGACGCCGCTGCGCTCGGCGATCATGCCGTCGACGAGCTGCTGCAGCCGCCCGGTGCCCTCGACCACTCCGCGCTGCCGAGCGGCCTCGAGCAGGTTCCTCAGCAGGGCGAGCCGCCCGTTCGCCGCGGCCAGCTCTCCCACCGGTACGAACTGGTCGTCGGGCAGCCCGTGGTGGTCCAGCAGCACCACGTACTGGTCGAGCGCCTCCTCGGTCTCGCCGGCACCCGTCAACGATTCCGCCAGCACCAGCCGCAGCAGCACATCATCCGGATTCGCCTCAACAGCCTTCCGGAGCGCCTCTATCCGGTCGTTACTCATGAGCCCCACTTCCGGTTGATCCAGCGGCGTACGAGTGGTGGTGCGACCCAGGAGTAGACGCAGAACGCGAACCAGACCATCGCGAACCCGAAGGACAGGAAGCCCAGGCCGGCGGCGCGGAGGCCGTAGATGACCGCGACCGCGCCGATCCAGACGACCAGCGGGTTCACGCGGGCGAACGGGCGCAGCGGCAGCATCAGCGGGTGGTTGAACAGCCTCGCCTCACGCGCGGCGGCGCGCAGGTCCGCGTCACCGGGCTGGGCGGCCGCGGCCGACCGCAGCGAGTTGTACCCGCCGCGGGCGTCGCCGTTCAGCATCGACGCCGTCCCGTGCAAGGCTCGTGCGTTCGGGTCCTCGGGGTCGTACGAGAGCGCCTCGGTGCTGTGCCGGTGCATGTCGCGGTCCTTGCCGAGCGCAAACGCCACCTGGGCGCGGGCCGCCGACACCGCGACACTCTCCGGCGCGTGCGACGCGGCCCGCTCGACCAGCGCGCCCGCCTTCTCCGCCTGCCCGGCCGCGAGGCACACGTGCGCGTAGCCGAGCAGGAGATTCGCGTCGTTCGGGTCGAGGCTCAGACCCTGCAGGTACGCCGCCTCGGCCTCGGGCAGCCGGCCCTCCGAACGCAGCGACGACCCGAGGAAGTACAGCATGTCCGGGAACGGTCCGTGCTGGGCAAGGCCGTCCCGCAGTACGTCGATCGCCTCGACGTTCCGCTCCAAGGCATGCAGCGCGGCCCCACGGAGCAGGTACGCGCGGTAGTCGACCGCAGCGTCGCCGGACAGCCCCTGGAGCTCGTCGAGAACGCGCTCGGGCCGGGCGATCCGCAACCAGTGTGCGGCCATCTGCAGGCGGGACTCACTCGGATCGTTCACAGGACCACCGTCACAAGCAAGAGGATCAGAGCCTCGGCGACCGCGCCGCCGATCGTCACCGCGATCCCCATGCCCCACAGGGATCCGTAGTCCGCGCCACGCAACTGGAACGCCCGGTCCATCGGCCGCTGCAGCCGAACCTGCAGCATGCAGCACACGACGGCCACCACGCGGATCCCGACCCGGAGCCCCGACGTGAAGCCGGAGTCGTCGCCGTACGCCAGGACGAACACGCCGATCACCACCACCAGGCCGGCCAGCCCGGTGAGCAGGATCAGCCGCCGCTTGGCCGCGTCGACACCGAGCCGCTTCGCGTTCAGGTACGCGATCGCGGTGGACGCGAGCACCCCGCCGAAGAACGCGACGTACGTCTGCGACATCAGGCGCCAGGGGCGCGCCGACAGGTCCACGCCGGCGCCGATGGTCGGGCGCAGGAGATCGTCCGGCATCGGGCTCCACATCGCTGACGGGACTGGGCGGGTTCGCTCGCGCAGTGTATAGCCTGGGCGGATGAGCGAGAACTGCATCTTCTGCGGGATCGTGGCCGGCGACATCCCCGCCACGCGGGTGGCCGAGACCGACCGGGCGATCGCCTTCATGGACATCGCGCCGGCGACTCCCGGGCACCTGCTGGTGGTTCCGCGGGTGCACTCGGCCGACCTTCGTGAGGCCGCGCCCGAGGACCTCACCGCCGTGACCCTGCTCGCCCAGTCGCTGATCGGCCGCGTGATCGAGCGGCTCGACGGCGCGACCGGCGCCAACCTGCTCAGCTGCATCGGCCCGGATGCCTGGCAGACCGTGTTCCACACCCATCTGCACGTCATCCCCCGCTACCCGGACGACCCGATGGTGCTGCCGTGGAAGCCGCAGTCCGGCGACCTGGACGAGATCAAGACCGTCAGCGAGAAGCTCGTCTAGCCACCAGTTCGTAGACCGACAGCAGTTCCGGGAGCAGTACGGACCAGTCGTACCGCGGCACGGCGGCCAGACCTGCGGACCGTAGTCGCTCACGCTCGTCGGGGCGCCGCAGGAGCCGGAGAGCCCGCGCGGCCAGGTCGCCGACGTCGCCGGGCTCGAACAGCTCGCCCAACTGCCCGCCCTCCAGTACGGTCCGGAACGCGGGCAGGTCGCTGGCGAGCACGGGCGCGCCGGATGCCATCGCCTCCACCAGCACGATGCCGAAGCTCTCGCCGCCGAGGTGCGGCGCGACGTACATGTCCGACCCGGCGAGCATGTCGGCGCGAGCCTCGTCGTCGATCGACCCGAGGAACAGCACGTTCTCGTGATACCGCGGCGGCAGCGACCGCCGCGCCTCGTCGGCCTGTCCGGCCCCGGCCACCAGGACCTTCAGCCGTGGCCGCTCGGCCAGCAGTGCCGGTACGGCGTCCAGCAGCACGCCGAGGCCCTTGCGGTGCTCGTCGAGCCGGCCGAGGAAGCTGATCGTGCCGTCCTCGCCCATCCACTCCGCCCGTGGGCTGCCCTTGAACCGGCCCGTGTAGAGGCCGTTCGGGATCACGACGGCCTCGCCGCCGATGTGCTGCACCATCATCGAGCGCGCGTTCTCCGACACCGCGATCCGCGCGTCGATCTTCTCCAGCGCGGGCCGCAGCAGGCTGGACGCCACGCTCATCGCACGCGACCGCACCTGCCAGGTGTGGAACGTCGCCACGAACGGCCCGTCCGCGGACCACAGCGCGATGATCGACGCGCTCGGCGTGGTCGGCTCGTGGACGTGCACCACGTCGAAGTCGCCGTCGGCCAGCCAGCTCTTCACTCGCGCCGCCGTCCGCGGGCCGAACGTCACCCGCGCGACCGACCCGTTGTACGGCACACCCACCGCCCGTCCGGACGAGACGACGTACGGCGGAATCCGGCCGGAATCGTCGACCGGGGCCAGCACCGAGACCTCGTGGCCGGCACCGAGCAGCGCCTCGGCCACGTCGCGGACATGGTTCTGCACCCCGCCGGGCGTGCCCAGCGAGTACGGGCAGACGACTCCGATCCTCACGGGAAGATTCTTACTGATCAACAAAGATCCGCTGCAGCATGTGCCAGTCCTCTGGGTGTTCCTCAATGCCCACCGCGAACGCGTCCGCGCACCGCTGGGTCATCGCGTCCGCGCCGCCATCGGTGTTGATCGTGTCGTGGAACGTGATGACCAGGTCCGGGCCGTCATAATGCAGCGTCGCCGGGATCAGCGGCGCGCCCGTCTTGAGGCTGAGCGCAGCAGGCCCGACAGGCATCCGGGACGGACGGCCGAAGAACGTGACCGGGACACCACGCTCGGACAGGTCCCGATCGGCGACCAGGCAAACGAATCCTCCGGCCCGCAGCCGATCCGCCAGCACGCCGGTGACGTCCTCGTCACCGCCCGTCAACGGCAGGACCTCCATGCCGAGCTTCTTGCGGTACTCGATGAAGCGGTCGAAGAGTGACTCGGGCTGCAGCCGCTCCGCCACCGTCGACACCGGCATCCCGGTCAGGCCCGCCCAGGCGCCGGCGTGGTCGTAGTTCGCCAGATGTGGCAGCGCACAGATCACGCCCTGCCCAGCCGCGTACGCATCCCGCAGCAGCTTCTCGTTGACCGTACGGACGCGGGCGACGATCTGCTCGTCGGACCACTCGGGTAGCCGGAACGCCTCCTGCCAGTAGCGCAGGTACGAGCGCAGGCCGGCGCGGGTGAGCTCGTCCAGCTCCGCATCGGTCGCTTCGGGGCGTACGGCGGCGAGGTTGCCGCGAAGGCGCCGTACGCCACGGCCGTTACCGCGGTACGTTCGGTCGGCCGCAAGGGTGAACAGCCACGTCACGGTCCGCTCGGGCAGGCGCCGTACGAGCGCCCAGGCGACTGCGAAGGCCAAATCGACGGCCCGCTGCCGGGCGCGGTCCATCAGGCTTTCGGGTCCGGGGGCGGCGGGGTGTCGAGGCCCGCGTTCGCGGGGTCGGCCAGCACCTGCTTACGGACCGAGAGCGAGCGCTGGACGACGGTGATCGTGCTTGCCGCGGCGACGTACCAGATCACGATCTCGAGCAGGATCGGCAGGTTGAACACGTCCGAGAAGAACGCGATCACGAGCGTGAACACCAGCCGGTCGGCGCGTTCTGCGAGACCGCCGCTGGCCTTCAGGCCGAGGCTCTCCGCCTTGGCTCGCGCGTACGACGTGACGGCGCCCATGACCAGTGCCCACAGCGTCACCGCGGCCATCAGGGTCGAGTCGCCGGCCCGCGAGTTCGCGTAGAACATCACCAGGCCGCCGTAGATCGCACCGTCGGCGATCCGGTCCAGCGTCGAGTCCAGGAACGAGCCCCACTTCGACGAGGTCCCCGACGTCCTGGCCATGTGGCCGTCGATCAGGTCCGAGAAGACGAAGCAGGTGATCACCACGGTGCCGAGCCACAGGTGGCCGCCCGGGAAGAAGATCAGCGCACCCGCGGACACACCGATGGTGCCCACCAGCGTGACCATGTCGGCGCTCACGCCGAGCTTGAGCAGGAGGGCGGCGATCGGCGTGATCACCTTGGTCCAGAACTGCCGGAATCTGTTAAGCATGGCGACGCGATCGTAGTTCACCAGGATCACCATCAGGTCACGCGCCACGACTTTCGCCCTGCGTCGGGGCCTCCCAGGCGCGATGCTGGGGATGAGGAGGTGACGCGGATGCGACGTACGTGGCTCGCGAGCGCGCTCGTTCTCCCGCTTGCCGCCAGCGGCTGCGGCGTGGCCCAGCGCGCCAACGGCGCCGCGCCGCCACCGCCGGTCCCGGCCGCGGTGCTACCGACCGCGATCGCTCCCCCACAGGCCGAAGGGCTGGACGGTACGTGGGGCGCGCCCGGACCGCAGGTGTGTACTGCGATCACGCGTCCGCTCGCCGCCCGCCTGAGGCTGCCCGTCACCGCGAAGCCGAACGCCTGGAACGACGGCGGCCTGCCCTCCATGGACTTGTGCACACTGCTCGTCCAAGGGCGGGCCGTGACGATCGGCGTCAGCGCGCTCCCCAGCCAGCCGGACTCGCTGTCCCGGCTGATGAACGGCGCGGGAAGGGTCGAGTCGCTGGCCGAGCTCGGCCCGCAAGCATTGATCGGCGAGTCCCGGCTCGTGTTCCACGCCGGCGGTCATGCGGTCCGCGTCACGCCCGCGGGCGGCATCGATCTCGGTACGCCGGACGGGATCAACCGCGCCACGGCCGTCGCGATCGCCGAGGTTGCGCGCGACGCCGTACCGCGGAGCCTGCGACCGGCCAGGCAGGCGGACGCGACCTGCCAGCTGTCGAACTCGGCGGCCGAGCGGTTCATCGGGCTGCAGGTCCAGCTGCGCCGGGACTACCGCGGCAAGGGCGGGGCGCTGACCTGCATCTGGGGAACGTACGACGCGACCGTCTCGATCGTGGAGGCGTTCGACCAGCCCTCGATCCCGGAGGCCGACCAGGTGCCACCACCCCAGTTCGCCCCGATCGGCCGGCCCGGCTATTACCTCCCGAAGTCCGGCGAACTCGTCTTCCGCCAGGGCCGCCGCGTCGTCCGCGTCACCGCCCTGACCGACCCACCCCGCGAGGTAACCCTCGACACCCTGACCCACCTCGTCGACCCGATGCTCCCGCTGTTCCTGCGCTGACCGGGGGCAGGAACTACGGCCAGGACTTGGCGAGCAGGGCTCGGGTGTCGGTGAGGAGTTGTGGGAGGACCTTGGTGCCGGCGACGACCGGCATGAAGTTCATGTCGCCGGCCCAGCGCGGGACCACGTGCTGGTGCAGGTGGGCGGCGATGCCGGCACCGGCGATCTCGCCCTGGTTCATGCCGATGTTGAAGCCGTGCGCATCCGACACCGTACGGACCGCCTGCATCGCCTGCCGGGTCAGCGTCGCGACGTCGGCGACCTCGGCCTCGGTCAACTCGGTGTAGTCGGCCACGTGCCGGTACGGCACGACCATCAGATGGCCCGGGTTGTACGGGTAGAGGTTCAGGACGGCGTACGCCGCCTCGCCGCGGTGCACGATCAGCGCGTCGGCGTCCGGCAAGCCGGGGAGCCGGCAGAACGGGCAGCCCGACCCGGCCTCGGAGCTGGTCGGCTTGTTCTCGCCTTCGATGTAGGCCATCCGGTGCGGCGTCCACAGCCGCATGAACGCCTCCGGCGCCCCGACGCCGTCCTGCCGCAGTAGCTCGTCCGGCGTGTACGGCGAGTCGGGGTGCTCGGTCATACCCGTCCCGTCAGACCTGGATGCGCTGCTGCACGGACTCGACGATCTCCGCGATCGCGTCCGCGATCGGCACGCCGTTCTTCTGGGTGCCGTCGCGGTACCGGAAGGAGACCGACCCGGCGGCCATGTCGTCGTCGCCGGCGATCAGCATGTACGGCGTCTTGGCCTTCTGCGCGTTCCGGATCTTCTTCTGCATCCGGTCGTCGGAGGAGTCGATCTCGACCCGGATGCCCTGTGCCTTCAGCTGCTTCGCGACGTCGTACAGGTAGTCGACGTGGCCGTCGGTGATCGGGATGCCGGTCACCTGGACCGGGGCCAGCCACGGAGGGAAGGCGCCGGCGTAGTGCTCGGTGAGGACGGCCACGAACCGCTCGATCGAGCCGAACAGTGCGCGGTGGATCATCACCGGGCGCTGCCGCGAGCCGTCCGGCGCGGTGTACTCCAGCTCGAACCGCTCCGGCAGGTTGAAGTCCAGCTGGATCGTCGACATCTGCCACGTCCGGCCGATCGCGTCCCGGGCCTGGACGGAGATCTTCGGGCCGTAGAACGCCGCGCCGCCCGGGTCCGGGACCAGGTCCAGACCGGAGCCCTCGGCAACCTCCCGCAGGGTCTCGGTGGCCTCCTCCCAGACCTCGTCGGAGCCGACGAACTTGTCCGGGTTCTTGGTGGACAGCTCGAGGTAGAAGTCGTCCAGGCCGTAGTCGGCGAGCAGCCCGAGCACGAACGTCAGCAGGTT